>NZ_BAABCY010000032.1:0-216952 GCF_039539345.1 Snuella lapsa
TAATTTTTAATATAACTAAAGTGCTGCAATGAAATTGCAGGGTTTTAGACCCTAATTTGAAACCAATAAACAAAAGCAAAAAAACCTTGTAAATTATATCATTTACAAGGTTTTAATTCTATTGGTATTTATTTTTGTTCGGGGTGGCAGGATTAATTTAAACCTCTCCAACCATCTATTATTACTGTCTTTCTGTGATTTTCATGTTTTCATGCACACCTAATTGCACACTCAAACCATAAAAAGAACTTCGAAGATATAATTTGGTCTTCTTTGATGTTATAAAGGTACAAAATTTATTACTTATCACTTTAATTTAGATTCTTCCCTTATAACGTAATCAATCTCAAGAGAATAAATATTGACCTAAACATATTATATTTATACAAAACTTATAGCCAAGAAACTACAAAAGGATAACCAATTTCAAAATTTCTATCAGATAGCAGTTGATTTCATACTCGATATCAATAATTAAACCATAGTACTCGTCCGATTACTATCGAGATGTGTTTACTGCATTTTTAAAATAACGAATTCTATTAAATAATAGCAATACATATCTCAATATAGTAAGGTCAAATTATTTAACGTATATTTTTTTAACGATAACCGAATCTTTGTTTACAATTTTAATTATATAATTACCTCTTTTTAAATTATTGGTTCCTATTTCTATGTTGCTTCCTTTATAACTATTTTTAAAGATAAAACGCCCTGAGGTATCATACACTTCAATTAAAGTCTTACCTTGAAATTGAGATGATTTTATATTGATTAGATGACCATGTTTTACTGGGTTTGGATAAACTTGAACAACAACCTTTTGTACCTCATCAATTACAGTACTTAAACTTTTTGTTTGTTCAGACTTGCTGCTTGTTAATGCATTAACTGAAATTCTAATTTCATCTATATAAATATCATCTTTATTCCCGCTTGCGTCACATCTAAATCTAATTTTTGCATTATTTGGGAAAGTAAAATTAGTTTTTGAAATTTCTACACTTTTTGAAAGAAACGTATTATTTTCAAAATCGGTACCTTTCTTTAAAGTTTGTATAATATTCCATGAAGTCCCGTCAAAGTATTCTACAAAAAAATCTTCTCCATTTTCCATACTAACTGCTCTGAACCAAAATTCAATTTTTATTTTTTGATAACTTGACACATCAATTCCATTTGTATGATAGAATGACGATGTCACTCCCGAATTGTCTTGAATATTGGCAGCAGAATTTCCTTGATGCGCAAATGTACCAGAATTATAAAGAGTACAATCATCACCTCCATCTGTCCATATACCCCATCCATTTTCAAAATCACTATAGCTAATTTCAGTCCATTGTGATAAAGAAAAATCAAACCAATCTAGATTATATCCTCCAGTTACAGCATAAATTTGTAGTACATGTGTTCCTGCATCCAAATCAATGGTTGCGCTTTGTGTTTGATAAGTTGACCATCCTCCAGTACTAGAAACATTTACTGTAGTTTTTACAACCCCATCTACTTTAATCTGAAATTGGTCCCCTCCGTCTGGACTGGCAAGATGAACTGCCACGTTATAGGTTCCTGAATCATTTACATTTATGTCATACTCTAACCAATCACCAGCATCTATAAAACCAACTGGAGAACCTTCTATTCCAGACATCCTATCCCAATTTTCTGCTTGAATAACCCCCGGAATATTTACTACATTAATTATTACATCATCTGTATGTGTTGCCCCATCGTTATCTGTAACTGTTAAGGTAATAGTATGCTTTCCTATAGGTAAGGATACAGACGGACTTACACCAGTTACATTTGCTTGACCAGGAATACTCCAATCGTAACTTGAAATGGTTCCATCAGAATCTGTGCTCAAAGCTCCATTTAATGTTACTTGTTCACTTTTGTTGTTATCTGTATCTGTAACTACTTGATCACTTCCTGCATTTGCTATTGGAGCTACATTAGGAGTCGGCAAAGTGAAGTTATAAGACTTTAAATTAAATCCTCCAGTTACTGCAAATATTTCGATTTCATGCGCCCCTGCAGTTAAGTTGATTGTAGTGTTTAAAGTTTGATAAGTACCCCAACCTCCTGTAACTGGTAAGTTGACTGTAGTTTTTGTAATTCCATCTTCTTTAATTTGGAACTGACCTCCATTTGGGCTAGAATACTCTATTGCTATGTTGTACAAGTCTGCTGTAGCAATATCTACTTCATACCTCATCCAATCATTAGGGTCTATAAACCCTACCGGGACTCCTGAAACTCCATTCATAGTACAATAATCTTCAGCACTAATCAATCCTGGAATTGATCTATTTTCACAAATAGGCCCCGTATTTATCACATTATAAGTATTAAAAAAATTAGGCCCCAAATATTCTGGCAAACTTGCTAATCCATACAAAAAGGTAGAATAATCAATCCCTTGAACTGAATTTCCTGCCCAACTTGTATTGGAGAGACTATACCTCCATAGTATCTTTTTATTAGGGTCATCCGGTAATGAGTAAACACCTTTATTGTTATTAAACTGTGCTAACAAATCATTCTTTCCATTATTATTAATAGGCAAGAAACCAGCAATGATATGCGGGGATACAATTTTATCTGCATTATCATTAATCTTATCAGCTTTATATCCATTTAAATCAACTCCTGCTCCATGACCCCAAGAATAAGAAGGACTGGAATTATCCACCCACCATTGCTTGTCTGCATTATAAGCGTTTACAAAATAGTTCATATAGTCCGTTGAATTTTTGAAGTAATTACACATATAAAAGTTAAATAAATGTATAAAGGAACTCAAAAAGCCACCAGAATTACTGTCTGTAAGTACGGTATGCCCCCCATAAGTGCTTTTTGGTAAATTATTAGTATTTGCATAAAAGCTATCCCATAATTGTTGCGCGTCTGTTGTATCATTATTTGGATCATTTATAGCACACCACGCTACAAGCATATATTCATTATAAACAGAAGTCAATGCAGTCCCACCCTCTCCATTTTCTTGCATCGTTAAATATATTTGTCCAGTACTTGAGTTGGCAATAGCTTTTGTAAAGTCGATAGAGTTCCATAATTCATCAACCTGAGCTACTATTTGGGCATTGTTTGAAAAATAATTTTTACAAAACATAGCGCCTAATGCTAACAAATCTGTGTCAATAGTACTATATTCTGAAGACCAGGCTTGTGCTCCAGTATCCATATCTATAAAATGTCTAAAATATCCACTAGCATTTCTATCTGGAGTAAAACCAGCTGTATGGCCATTTACACTCTCTAAAGTCTTCAATACTAATTGCGCAGCGTTTGTTTCCCAATTCATGGCATCTGCAATACATAAACTTACAAGTCCTACACCTACATTTGCAACAGAGGCTGGATGAAAATCACTTCCACTAAATAATTTAGAATCTCGGTACATCCCCACAGCATTTCGTTCCAACTCCCAAGTATGATATGCATTTTCAAACAATGTTGTAATTGTTGGATCTGGAGTTTGTGCATTTGCGTAAAAAGTAATTAATAAAGTAATTACAAGATTGCACATAGCTTTTTGCAAGTCACTAATAAGCAACAAATTTTTCAACAAAAATTTTATAATTTTTCTCATATTATATTTATTTAGTTAATAATTATTGATGATTTAACTATTCAAATCCTTGTTAAAGCTTACCAACTTGCAACTACATTCCTTGTCTTTATTGGCAATATTATTGAGTCCTCTTGAAATACATCAACTTTTACTCCATCAACAAAAACACTTTTAGGCTTAACATCTAAGGGCCAGTACAACCTAATATCTTTTAAATCGTTAAATTTAGCATTGATATTTACGGTTAATTGTCTGTTATTAAATACCATCTTTATATTGGCATTTCCAAAATGAGTGGGTAAATTGGTTAACGCAATCCCATCATTTTCTAACCAATTTAGAGGTGCTCCATTAAGTAATTCCAGACGTCTTTCAACATCGTTTTCCATAATAACAAGACCTCTTACTGAATTCATATAGCCAGATCCTACCCATGTGTGAGGCATATCACCTATATAACTACCTAACCGTTCTCTACTATGTACCAATTCTACCCAATGTTTCCATCCTGACGGTCTGCGGTCTTTAAAAATAATATCATGAATTTGTTGCGCCTCTTTTCGCATTCCCAATTTGGCCAATGCCAAAATATTTCTATTTTCATAAGGGGTGTAGGCATAGGTTTTTCCGTTTGAAATACGCTCTTTTACGGTATCTACATACGATTGAAAGGTTTTTTTAATCAAGTCTTCCGGAACAATAGAGAGTGCTTCACATGGAAACAAACCAATGGCAATTGAGGTCGGATCAAAGTCACCCAAATCTGCCGATCCCGGAATGTAATCGATGTCGAAATATTTCGAAGTCAGATTCATAGATTCTTTCAAGCTATTAGCTAGTTTTTGACGTTCTTTTTCGCCCCATACAACTATATCAGATTTATTCAATTCTTTAGCGGCGTAAACCCCATCTACCCATCCACGTAATGCCCAAAAATCATCCCAATACGAATGGGTCGGTATATCGTAACCCTCATGACTTATAGAGCCAGGAATGATTCCTCTAAAACGTTCATTACCCTCTTTTTCCTTCATATAACCATCTTTAAGAGTTTGTTCCCGGAGTTCAGTCATATAAACCATCGCTTTTTTAATAGTTGGGAAGTACCTGTTAAGAAAGTCCCTATCTTTGGTAAAACGATAATACTCCATCATACCATAAATAAACTGGCCTTGGGCATCCCATTCAATATCAGATCCAAAACCACCAAAATGCTCTCCTGTATTCATTAAAATAGGCGGTACATGCCCATTATCTTTTACTCTTTTTGCATACCATTCCAAATAAGCTTTAGACTCATCAAACAAGCCCATTCGCAACAAGGCAGAACAGGTCATGGCACCATCTCGTATCCATGTACGGTTATAATTACGTGATCCTGGTTGTATTACTATACCATCCTGATTTAATAAAATATATCCTACTTGTGCTTTTAGAGTTTGTTCTACTTCTTTATTTCCTAGTGAAAAACCAACCTTATCTAATTTTTCTTTCCAATTTTTTACTTGTGTATCTTTATTTTTTTGGAAGGGATTTGAAAAATTGATATCTTCTTTATTATTATGCAAAGGGATAGCAACACTAACCGAAGATGATTGGTTTTCCTTAATAAAAATACTATACTTTAATGCTCCTGACAGAAGTCCTTCATTACTTTCTAATGTTTGGCTTTCGGGAAACTTGTTTTTATATAATTGCTGAACAATCGGACCATCATTAAAAGTTGTAACTCCTAACTTATCTGCTGGTTTATTGAAAACGTATAACGTCTTATTGTTTACATTAATCTCTGCGGTTGTACTATTATTTACAACATTTAGCTTGCTAATATTAGAAATCCCGCCATGTTGCCACTTTGGATTAATTTCCAATGGATGAATTACAAAAAATAAATCGGCATCTATACTTTTAGAAGATTTGTTTCTTATTTTATAAGAAACTTGACTAACCGCACGGTTAGGTTGTCCATAAGCCAATCCTTCAATAATCAAATCAAAATCTTTAAACACCCATATTACTGTAGGTATCGGCAAATAACCATCAACTAATTCTTGCTTTATATCAATAGCATCGAATGCAGATAACAGTTTACCATCTACTTTTAAAAGAGGGGCCAACATAGGGGCACTAATAACAGGTTCTACATTGCCATATTCATCAAAAAGAGATTCCTCTGTATCATTTGGTATTCCCAAAAGTGTCCAATAGACCTGCATGTTCCTAAGCTGGGGCGGGTAGAGTCCCAAGGGCATTTTTTGTGCCAATATTTCGTACTTGTTGAGTTTTGAAACTTGCTTGTTGGGGCCATAAAGGGTAATGTCTTTAATGGTAAATTTACATTTATTAGGTTCTTTTATTATTAGCTTGATAAAACGTACAAACCTTCTATCGTGTTTCAAAATCTCAAACTGCCCCAAACTTTCCGTAATTGATACTGCTTCTTGCCATTCTTTACCATCTATAGAGGTAAGATAATCAATGGTCTGTCCATAATTATCACCCCAATTCAAATAAATACCACCTATCTCCGTTTGATTCTTGAGGTCTAAAACCAATTCAGTTTCTTTCTTTTTTTTAGAGGTCCATGCGGTATTTTCATCACCATCCAGCAAACTAATGGTATTTTTTACATCCTTTCCGTTCTCTTTAGCAACAGGCATTTCATTTGTACCTTTAAGATCGATATCTAAAATGGAATAGCCCCAGCCCGTAGCTCTGGTATGCATTTCTATTTTTAAAAACCTAGTTTGTTGTGACCTTATAAAAATATCCTGTACGCCGCCTTCGCAATTACTGGTATGATATACTTTGTCCCATGTTTTTTTATCCAAAGAAGTGTATAAGGTAAATACCTTGGCATGCGCTGTTTGCCAATAGATACGCATTCCCGAACATTCAAAAGCAGATCCAGTGTCTATTTCCAGCCAATGATCATCATTCCATGCAGAGCTCCATCGTGTTTCTAAATTGTCATCTATGGCATATTTTGCCAAAAAACGGTCTTCCTGTATTTTAGAAGATGTAATGGTCCATTCTTTTTTAGGTGGTATTTCTTGTTGTGCATTTATATTCAAAACGAAACATTGTAAGCACATAATGAGCAGTACTTTATGGTATTGTTGTATTTTCATCTTTTATATGACTTTTTAGTTATAATTGTATGTTGATTTGATTGTATTTTTTGTTTAACACGTTCAAAAATTCCTGTGTATCTATCACCGCCCCTCCTTTTCTGTATGGGTTGTCTTCATATTTATAATTGAAAGACTGACCATTAGCAACAATTGCTTTTGGATGATATTCTTCTTTGTTAACAGAAAAATTTAAGGTTAACGGAAATCCCTTATATTCGATGGAAGCCGATAAACCATCTAACGATTTTGGAACGACTGGGTCTATAATAGTTTTTCCAAACTCAGTACGAAGTCCTAGTAAATGCCATACTACTAGTCCCATATAAATGCCAGGGCCACTTGAATAAATACGCCAGCCCCCTTTTAGCGTAATCTTTCCTGATTTTAATTCTTCATAACGTTCATCTGCTTCGTAACGGTTACCAAATGTTACATCAGAACTACTGTAATAACAGTTTGCCTGACGTACATCGCCACAATCAACCACTTGCTTATAGGCTATGGGATTGGCTTGACGCAAGGCTTTTACAAAGGCTTCTGCATTACCTAGTCGTGCTTGTGTTTCGGCATAACGCAAATGGGCGTGCATATACATAATTCCTATTTCACGACCAAAAAAACAACTGCTCTCGGCACGTTGAAATATGGTTTGGATCCCTCCGTGGTATTTGGGCGGACGATTCATTAAGCGTGCGCCATCAGGCCCTTTTAAGTGTTGTTCTATTAACTGTTGATGAAACTCTGCCTGCTCTTTGGTAAAAATGCCACTAATAACCCCTCTAATCATGGGCAACAAACGGTATTGAATATTGGTTCTGGTATCGGTTGGGTGTAATAATAAACTAAAGCTATTGTCTGCTTCCAACAATCCATGGCCGGCAACAATGTTATCCTTTATCAGGTGCTTGTTAAAATCTGCTTTTATTTGTTGACTAATACTTTTTAACCGATTTGCTTTAGTGATTTCTCCTAATAATTCATATACCTTTTGAAAACCTGTAAATGCCTGATAGTTTAGTGCGACTGTCCAACTGGACACCAGTCGTTCTGCCAAAGCCTTACTTGCCGGTTGCATGGAATCGTTCCAATCTCCACCGCCAAAGGGCACCAATGCGGTATTAGGGATAAAAGAATCTATAAGCATATCTATCAAGCGTTCGGTGTGCTCCAACAACGATGTCTTTTCAGCTGTTTCTCTACCTTTTTCATAATAGTACGGTAATATTTCACTTAAAAAACCAACATCACCTGTAGCTTTTATATAGTTTGCCAAAGCGATAATGCACCAATGGTGTATATCGCCATGAGAGCCTCCTGCCCTGATTTCAGAATAACTATCAAACATCCACCACTGCGGCCACCCACCATCTGTGCTTTGGTGAGAGAATATGATACGTAAAATTTCTTTGGATTCTTCAAATTTTTCGGTACACAACAACAATTCAAAAGGACCTTGGGTAGTATCTCTAGTGCCCCAAGCTGCTCCGTCAAACTGTTCCAGTCCGTGAGGTGTTAAAAGATGGGTCAGGGCATTTACACCATACCAGGGCAAAACATCCTGGATGACAGAAACATCAGCATGGTTACTTTTTAAGGATAATTTTGAAGACAGGTTTTGCCAATCGTTTTGGGCATCGTTACAATCTGTTGCCCATTGTCTATCTGCACTTTCAAATCTTACAAATTTTGAAGGTGTTACCACTTCACCTAAAAAACTGATACAGAAATTAAAGGCGTTCTGTACTTCAAAATTTAAAAAGGAGCCGCCATGAGAGTTCCTATCAAAATAAAGAATTTCATTGCCGTGTACTTTATGATTTACACCTCCGCTTTGTACACATATTCTAAATTGGGCATTGGAAAATTTTCCAGCCATCAAGCTATCTTCTTTAGGCTTAGCAATAAATTCATGAGTGTTTTTTTGTGTAACTTTCCAGTTAAGGGCTTCATCAAAATGGTTGGTTACCAACAGGTCTATAGATTCGCCCTGCAATACCTTAAAATCCATATTTACCTGCGGAGTAGTTTTTGAAGTCCAGCTTCTGATTTGAAAACATCTGTTTTGGAACTTATAAATCCATCGGCAATGGTTCAGCCCCATTTCAAAAGCCGATGGCAACCCCAATAGATAAGATTGCCCACCTACTTTAACAAAAATACGTTGTCCTGTTTCTGCTTCAAGATTAAACTGGCTAGTACTTAACGATAAAAAACGGTTGAAATTGGTATTGCCCTGAGTAATGTGCGAATTAAAAATCCCACAGGCATAAGCCGTTGTTGACATAATATTTTCATCTGGTGTATATCCTGCTTTTGCCTGCATGATATGCCCGTGCGGACGGTCTACCAACAATTCTTTGGCTTTTAAAACAACATGATTATTTTCTTTGTTGAAAAAAGATAACAACTGTTCGTCTTTTTCTTCTACATGGCGTTTATCACTACCAAAATACCGATTAACTTCATTAGTATTTAAATCTTCAGAAGGCAGAAAAACCGCTGCGTTGAATTTATTGGCTTGGGGCTTAAATAAAATTTCTGGTGTTTTTTCCAATAGTACTTCCTGAAATTCATCGACCAATTGTGGGATATTCTGTAAATCTTTATCAGAGGTGGCTTCAGGATGATTGTTTGTGTAAGCTCCTATAAAAATACTACTATAACTGGCATTAGGAGCCAAGATAAAAGGTGTTTCCTGTATCGCTACAATGCTAAGCTCTGCGGAGCATTCTCCTCCCAGTTCATTTTGAAGCAATCCTTCTGGTACACCAGTTTCCCTGAACGATTTTCCATAAAACTGGATACCATCTGTACTTGCCGAAACGGCCTTGTTTTTACAGATTAATTGCAACCATGGGGTTTCTGTACCGTCCTTAAAATTTTGACGGCAACAAACTACATGACCGTATTGGACATCCTTAAGAATACGGCGTTCTAAATACTGGCTTACATAGTACTCGTTGACCAAAGCATCAGATATTGGTTTTAGTCCTACATCTTGTACGTAAATGATATCTAATTTTACTTTCTTATCTGTAGTATTCTGGGTTTCCACACTCCATTGCCAACTTGTACTTTGTTGTAACAGTTGCAATACGCATTTGTAATGTATGCCTTCCCAACAGCCTTCTGCAAAAAATTGATTATTTTCTACACCAAAAGTACTGTTGCTTGCCGGCCCTAACAGTGCAGTATATATATAGCCTTTAGCTTCTTTTTTTCTTAAATACAGATTTGCTCCTGCTTTTGAAAACAATGATGCTGGTTTTAAACTTATTCTAATAGAATTTGCATCGATGCATTTAATCAATCCATTATCCAAAAAATGGAACATTAAACTTTGTTGGTTTTTTATGTTTAATGGGGTGTTGATGTTCATAATTATTTATCTGTTATCTGTTTATTTCTTTTTTCAAGTGCTCTTTTTATTTCATACAAACGCTTTTCTGTTAAAGTATACCGTAGCGTAAACACAATAGATACCATACATAAAAGCAAAGGCAAACCTATTTCTACAGCACGCATCATAAACAGGGTATAGGGTGCCTGCTTATCAAACAACTTCATTTGCTCTTTTAATGCCTTAAGCTTTTTTTCAAGTTTATTAACTTCAGAGTTAATTTCTAAAGCTTCTAATTGTTCTTCTATGTCATTTAAGTTCTCTGACAATACTCTGTAATGTGCCTTACTCTTTTCTTTATGTTTTATGGCCTCTGCCTGTAAATGGAATAAAAGCAATGAAACATTACTCCTTACTTTTTCCAACCCTAACTCTAAGCGTAACATAAAGTTTCTGTGTATAACTTCTTTTAGTAAGTCTATATTAGTATTTGAATCCAGCTTTTGTAATGCTTGTTGTTCTTTATAAAGGTTTGATTTAATAAACTCTACTTTTAAACGGGTATCTTTAAGGCTCTCATATTTTTGTTGAAGTATTTGTGTTATTTGTTTACTTTCTTTCCCTGTGAGTTCTGATGATTTATTTTTTAAGTTTTTTAAATAATCTTTAGCCTCTTTATAGCCTTCATGGTTAACGCTTTTAGCTTCATTAAATAATTCGCTAAGTGGTAAGGTTTGATAATCTTTTTTACTTTCACTTTTATTTATAAGCTCATTTACTGCTCCTTTTAAGTCATCTGTTTTTGTAACCTGTGTTTCGTCAAATTGTGTAAATACAATCAATAAACCTGCTACAAAACTAGCCAAAGCAGTCCCCATTTTTATAAACCACCAAAAAATGGAATAATAGCTTCCTTCTGAACGGCGTCCTGTTTTTAAGTCATCTTCATCACAGATATCACCCACCATAGATGAACCCAAGGTGAAGAAAAAAAGCATGCCTGAGGAAAGGAGTATAGTCGGAATAATAATAAGAAAAGGATAGTCTTGATTATAGCATACTATTTTTGATAGTTGTGCCAAACACATTAAACCAATGGCTATCAATAAAGTTTTACGCTTGCCTATTTTGGGACTTATCCAGTTTAGTGGAAATACCGCCAAAAGCCCGGCAACAGCCCAGATTGTACCATTGATACCCAATAAGGTTGAAGCTGCTTCTTTATCGCCTTCAAAAATATAGTATATGGGAATATAATACCCTAACAGGTTTACAAAATTAAAACCCATGGCCAGTGTAAAAATGATAATAACCAACCTTAAGAACGTCTTGTTTTTAAAGGTGTGCCTAACATCTTTCCAAAAAGCTGTTTTTTTTTGTTTTGATACTTTTTTAAACCCTGGTTCTTTTACAGTAAAAAACCACCAAAAGGAAAGCGGAATTAAAATTATGGCAATTAACATAGAGACATATTTCATCCCATCCGCTTCGTTACCTCCTGTCCCTTTAAAATACTCCATATTGGCTAAAGCAAACAACCAAGGGGTACTCATGGCAAACAAGTTGCCTAAAAAGCTTTTCGCGCTAAATAACCGTGTACGCTCATGGATATCGGTAGTCATTTCCATACCTAAAGCACCATGAGGAATTTCAAAAACAGTACAAGCCGTAAAAAAAATAAGCAACCAAAACAGTATATAACATAACTGAAACCACTGAAATGCTGATTCTGTTGGAAACAGGCTGTGTGCCCATTGCCCATCTGGAATCCACCACATTAACACAAAACTAATGGCCACTGCTATACCTCCTATCAATAGAAATGGTCTTCGCCTGCCCCAACGGCTTCTAAAATTATCTGAATAGTGCCCCACAATGGGGTCTGAAACGGCATCCCATAAACGTGGAATAATCAAAATAACACCCAACCATAAAGCACTTAAGCCAAGGCTTATATTTCCAATTAAACCCATTAATTGCCCGGCAATATTGAAAAGTGCTATAGGAATAACACCTCCAAAACCATACGCTAACAACTGCATAAATGGTACACGGTCTCCTTTCCCTAGAACTTTTTTCTTTGGTGTATTTTGAGTCTTCTCCATCAAATTTTATGTATTCTTTGGTTATAAAATAAAAGGGAAGATTCAGGATATCTTCCCCTTTCTTTAACTAATAATTATACTGAACCTGGAATCAGTATAAGCTTTATGTATAGTTGTTTTGGGTTGGTAAAAAAATCAATCTTGCTATTAACAATAATTAAAAACATATAGATTTTGTTAAGGTATTTTCAAGACATAAATTTCCAGACAGGTCAGGTATAAGAAAGGGGCTTATTTATCGTGATAGCCCCTTCTTACCTTCAACTAAAACTAACTAACCCAAATAAATTTTGTTTTTGATTTTCAAATTATTTTATTGATTCATAATAGCCTGTATTTGTTCTAGGCTTAATGCTACATCAAAAAACTTAAGCTCGTCCAATTGGCTATGGTCTGAAAAGTGCCCCCATTCTGTAAATCTCGGAGCTCCGGACATAATGGAAACAATATCACATCCAGTCCAGTCTATGCCATCAAAACCGGATTGATGTGCCAAACTACCATTGATGTATACAGATGCTGCTGAAGACGATATTGTAATAGCCAAATGAACCCATTCTCCAGTTACTGGAATATCTGCATTTACCCCGCCGTCTATCCAGGTATCTCCTGTACCATTTCCGGCATTCAGTTTAAACCGCTGTTCAGCATTATTGTCATCACTTACTTCTCGAAAAAATCTAAATCCGTTGGTTCTTAAATTTTGAACATCTGGAAAACCTCCATTTCCAGTGTCTTCCGGACCAATAACCAAGATTGCTGCCCTATCCGGTGCACTGTTTAATTTGTACCACATAGTGGCACTAAACTCTGCTGATGTTAACCCTGTTATAGGGAAGGTTAAATATGAGTCTGCCGCACCTTCGTAAGCATCAATACCAGAAGCTCCACTACCTGCAAACCCAGGTGTACCAACTATAGTGGCATCGGCAGTACTTACTGCATCTGTATAATTCCCTTCAAAAGGCATATAAAATGTTGCTGGTGGAATTATTACTGTCTCTGTAAATTTTATGTCATCAACATAATACACATCTGTAGAGGTGCCGTCTGTTTGACCACCATTGAAAAATAATACTATTTTTTGATGATTTTCGGCTACTTGTGAACTAAAATTAAATGTATATTCTTTCCATTCGCCAACCGTATCGATATCTCCCCAAATTTCCGCCGGTGCTGATGTGCCTCCTTCTAATTTTGCTAATATTGGTACTGTTTTACTAGAGTGAATTTTAATATTCAACTGATTCTTTGTTGATAGGTCTATTGGTGTTCCAAAATCGAACAGTAAATGATCCCAGGCATCAGTACCATTATCGGTAATTTCTAATACCGCTGCACTTGTATTTATGCCCGAACTATTGGGATTATCTACTATTGATGCTCCTACATTCCCAGCAACGTTTTGGTTTTGCTGACAATCAAAATCGTTTATTATATCCAAATTTGGCATTACGCCATTACAGGCGTCTTCCAAGAATTTTATGTCGTCTACATAATATATATCTTCTGTTGTTCCATTGGTTTGTCCCGCATTGAAAAAGAATAATATCTTGGTATTGCCATTGCCAACTGCACTCGCAAAGTTAAAGGTGTATTCTACCCATTCATTAAGCACTTCAATATTTGCCCATATCTCGGAAGCTGTTCCGCCCTCTAATTTAGCTAATAATGGCACAGCATTACTGGAGTGAACTTTGATGCTTAGCACATTTTTCACGGATAGGTCTATTTCTTCGCCTAAATCTATATATAGGTTATCCCATGCGTTAGTACCGTCATCTATATATTTCCCAACAAAATCACTTGTATTTATTCCACTCATTTCTGGGTTTAGAATACGGGTTGCCGTAGGTTCGGTAACTTCATCTGGGTTTCCTATAAAATAGTTTTGCTGGCAATCAAAATCATTTAAAACACTTAAATCTTCTGATACACTTTTACATGGATTAATAGCGGTATCCCAAAATAAATCATCAATATAATAGACATCTGTTCCGTCTGTTTCTACTCCAGCATTAAAGAACAATATCATTTTTGAATGATCTTCTAGAATCTGATTGCTAAAATCGAATGTATATTCTGTCCAGCTGTTATGCACATCTGGTGAGGCATTCATAACAGCATCTATCTCGATTGGATTGGAAGTTCCTCCCTCTAATTTGATTTTTAAAACGCCTCTTATTTCAGATTTTACTTTAATCTTAAAAACGGCATGTGATGTAAAGTCTATTGGAGCACCATAATCTATTAATATATTATCCCATGCGCCTATACCATCGGTGTATTTTCCAACAAACCTGCTCTTGTTAATTTGAATTTCAAATGGATTTCTAATAGTCTCTACACCATCTAAGTCAACATTTGCCTGACATTCAAAATCATTTAGAATATTAGGGTTTGCTACTGCATTAGACTCTTCACATGGTACATATGCTATGGTTTCGAACTGCTTTAAGTCATCATCTGTACAAGATAAATTAACCATAAACAGTATAACAAATATAGCCTGTATGCTTTTGTTTAATTTAGTCGTTTTCATAGTTACTTTTAAATTATGTTATTGTTTTAATACTTTAACTGCACTTTGTTTATCTCCTGACTTTATTCTAAAAAAGTAAAGCCCTGGTTTTAAATTAGATATGTCAATTGTCTTTAAAGACGATTCAAGCTTTTCTTTCAATACTACTTTGCCAGTAACCTCCATTATTTCATACGAGTCAATTATTTCTTTTGAATCTATATTAATTATATCTTGAGTTGGATTTGGATAAACTCTAATGTTAGCGTTTATAGCCTCTTCTTCTATTGACAAAACATTAGACGTCCATTGAATGTCATCAATGTGATAAACATCTGCAGGTGTACCACCAGTTTGTCCTCCATTAATAAATAATACAAGTTTAGTATTAGCATCTCCTCCTGTTGAATTATTACTATATGCGCTGAAGTCATATACAAATTCTATCCAAGTATTTACAGGGCCTATATCTGTACTGAAAGGCGACCAAATCTCATGAACAGACCCTGTTCCACCTTCAATTTTTGCTAAAATTTGTATAGAAGTTGGTGTATACAGTTTAACCTTTAAAATATTGTTGGTGGTTAAATCTATAGCTGTTCCATAATCAAAGATTAATGCATCCCAACCATTTGTACCATCATCAGTATATTCTCCTACATTGGCGCTTGTGTTAATACCAGAACTATTTGGATTTGTAACTGTAGTTAGGTTGCCCGGATAAGATCCATGTGAGGGGCCAGAACATTCAAAGTCTGTTATTACCGGGTCTATACACTGTGCAAATGCATTGTATGTTATAAATACTAATAATATGAGTAATTGTTTTTTCATTCTTTTTAGTTTTAAGAGTTATTAAATAGTTTTAATTATTTTTTTAAATGAAATTTATTGGTGAATTCATGGTTTGAACTCCCTGCTATAAAAAGTTCATACTCGCCTTCTTCATTTATATATTCTGATTTGTTATTGTAGAATTTCAAATCGTCTGTTGTTATTTCAAACTCCACCATTTTACTTTCTCCTTTCTTGAGGTATATCTTTTTAAAACCTTTTAGTTCTTTTACAGGTCTGGTAATGCTCCCCACAAGGTCTCTTACATATAATTGAACCACTTCTTCGCCATCATAATCGCCAGTATTGGTTACCGTTACTGAAGCTGTAATGGGTGTGGTTGAGGTAAGTATGTCTGAACTAAGTTTTGCATCGCTGTACTCAAATGTGGTATAACTTAATCCATAACCAAAAGAATACAATGGACTATTATCTACATCTAAATATTTTGAAGCATATTCTAAATTTGGGTTCTGTGCAGAAAGTGGTCTACCCGTGTTCTTTTGATTGTAAAAAATTGGTATTTGCCCTACGTTTCTAGGAAATGATACTGTTAATTTCCCAGAAGGGTTGTATGCACCAAAAAGCACTTCGGTAATAGCATGCCCTCCGCTTGTTCCTGAATGCCAAGTTTCTAAAATAGCATGTACATTTTCATCTTCCCAAGAAAAGTCTAAAGGCCTTCCATTAAAGAGTACTAAAACTATCGGTTTTCCTATTGCTTTTATTGTAGCAATTAATTCTTGCTGCAGTCCAGGTAATTTAATATTAGTTCTACTGGCTGCCTCGCCACTCATATCTTCGGACTCTCCCATAACCATAACTACCACATCAGACCGTTTAGCTATTCCTATGGCTTCTTTAAAACCATCTTTATTTCCTCCTGAAATCTCACAGCCTTTTGCATATTTAAAGTTTACCTTTTTAGCTTCAAATCCTTCCTTAACACTCACTGCTTGTCCATCTCTATGCCCGTGAGCTCCCCAAGTCCCAACAATATCATGTTCATCGTCTGCTAATGGTCCTATGAGTGCTATTTTTTGAGTTGTTTTTAAGGGAAGTACATTATTTTTATTCTTCAACAATACCACAGATTTCATTGCAGCATCTTTGGCAACCTCTAAATGTTCTTGGGAAAGCACCAGTGTTTTCTCCCTGTTTTCGTCACAATATTTGTAAGGGTCGTCAAACAGTCCCAATTGAAACTTCATTCTTAATATGCCCCTTACGGCTTCATCTAAACGTTCTATATCTATTTTTTCCTCCCCTATGGACTGCATCATATAATTTTTATAGACACCACCCTGCATATCCATATCCGCTCCAGCATTCATAGCCAACTCTCCTGCATGCTTTAAATCTTTGGCATAGCCATGAGCTATCATTTCATTAATTGATGTGTAGTCAGTAACTACAAACCCATTAAACCCCCATTCTTTCTTTAAAATATCATTTAAGAGGTATTTATTACCTGTGGCCGGCACTCCATTTAACTCATTAAAAGCCGTCATAAAGGTGGCCACACCTTCATCTAAAGCTGCTTTAAAAGGCGGCAAATGGGTATTTCGCAATCGTATTTCAGACATGTCTACTGTATGGTAATCGCGCCCAGCCTGAACAGCTCCATAGCCTGCAAAATGTTTGGCACATGCCAAAATGGTATTATCATCACTTAAATTACCTTGAAACCCACGAACTCTAGCCCTGGCAATAAGGCTTGCGAGGTACACATCTTCGCCTGCGCCTTCTGCTATACGCCCCCACCTAGGGTCTCTTGAAATGTCGACCATAGGCGCAAAAGTCCAATGTAATCCAACTGCACTGGCTTCTATAGCAGCTATGCGCGCCGTTTTCTCCATCAATTCCAGATCCCAGCTACAAGATTCTCCCAATGGAATAGGAAATATAGTTTTATAACCATGAATTACATCAAATCCAAATAGTAATGGTATGCCTAACCGCGTTTCTTCTACAGCTATTCTTTGAAGCTTTCTTGTAAATGCTACGCCTGTTCCATTAAAAATAGCACCTACCTGACCGTTTCTTATGTAATTTAAATAGTCTTTATCTAAAACAGGACCTGTAATATCCGTTTCACTTGAGTACATTACGGTTTGTCCTATTTTTTCTTCCAAAGTCATTTTAGACATTAAAGTATCTATCTTTTTCTCTATGTCTACCTGAACCCATACTGGTTTCTTTATCTCGTCCTTGCAGTTCATTAAAAATATTATTAGTACTATGTATATGCTTATTCTGGCTGCCATTTATTAATCTTTTCTTGTTTATAAAAAGGGACTTGAAAACCCTAATTTTTTCAATCCTTTTTTAACTTCTTCGTCTTGCATGAAAAGTGTCCACAAAAGACCTGTTCTATAATTCTCTATCATGGCTATGATAGGTCCCTGATCTATGGCTATATATCCATCTGAAACCCAATTATGGTGTTCTGAAAAGGCATCGTAAAAACCATAATCTCCCCAAAGTTTTTCTTTTAAATTATTATAGAAATACCGTAAGGCTTTACCAGATGCTTCGGGTGTATAAGGGTACGATGATAGTGCTGCTGTAGGGGTTATAATACCTAAATCGTTTGTAGGGCTATGCGCTGAATACCCTTTATGGTTATCACTAGCTGTTAGCCCCCAGCACTTATCACTATAGCCTTTATAGCCCTTAGGGTTATCTTTACAATATTCATAGTTAATGAGCGAATGATTTCTATTTTGTTTAAAGTAATCATCTACATACTGGTCTTTTAACCCTTTTGGATTCAACCCTATAAAAGAATAGTGCGATAGGAATAACGGTCCTCCATAATCTTCTCCCAAGGGCAATTTATGGCTGTAATAGCTTTTATCGTTTTTCATTTGGGCATTTCTTGCCCATCCATTATGGTATGTTTCTCTATCTATTGCGTGTGTGGGCGATGCTGCTGCCAATACATACACAACCAAAGCCTCGTTCCAACCACTAACTTTCAGGTTAATACCAAAACTATGCTTTGGAGACCAATGCCAAGTGATAGCTTTTTCGCCTCGGGTATACCAATCCCACTCCACAGCTTCCCAAAGTTTGGTAATACGGTCCCTAATATCTTTTTCATTGATATTGTTACCATTAAAGTATTGTCTGTTTATAAGCAGTCCTTGCATTAAAAATGCTGTTTCCACAATATCGCCTCCGTCATCTAAATCACTAAAGTGACGTGTTTGTGCCGTATCTCCAAAGTACCAGTGCGAGAATGCACCATGGTAGGTTTCTGCTCTTTCAAGAAACCCTAATATTTTCTGCAAGTGATGTAAGGCTTGGGTTCTAGTTATCCACCTCCTTTCAACCGCTATAGGCAAACAAGCAATACCAAACCCCGACCCTCCTGAAGTTACAATATTTAAAGATTCTCCTTCAAAGGCATCTTTTTGCGAGCGTTCTCGTGCCATACCGCTATTGGGTTCTGCAAAGTCCCAGAAATACTTAAAGGTTTGTTTTTGAACCCTATCTAATAACGCTTCATGAGAAAGATTTCCAATCTCATTGTTAACTAGATATCCTGTTTGTAGACCTTTTGAATTTTTACAGTTGTATAGAACCAATACCATACAGCATCCAATTACATTTAACATATTGGATCTTAACAACTGTATGGTATTGACTCTACTTTTCATTGCTACTTAATAATTAATTTTAAAAGTTAAAACCAAGTTTAGTTAAACCGTTTATCACATCCTGATCTTGCATGAACAGATTCCAAAGTAGTTGTGTTCTATAATTCTCAATCATAGCTACAATAGGACCTTGGTCAATGGCTATATAGCCATTTGCTACCCAATCATGGTGCTCTGAAAAGGCATCGTAAAATCCGTAAGGCCCCCACAAATCATCCTTCTTCTCGTAATAGAAATACTCGAGTGCTTTTTGTGATTCCACCGGTGTATAAGGAAATGATGATAAAGCCGCTGTGGGTGCAATAACCCCCAAGTCATTGCCTGGTTCATGCCCTCCATATCCCAAGTGATTATCACTAGATGTTAACCCCCAACTATCACCACCATAGCCTTTATAATTCTTAGGGTTTTCCATACAATAATTGTAATTAATAAGTGTATGGGCTTTATTTTGTTCAAAATAGTTAGCGTATTGGTCTGACAAACCTCTTGGGTCTAAACCAATAAAGGAATAATGTGCCCAAAACAAAGGCCCTCCTCTATCAATTCCTAATGGTTGAAAAATACCATAAAATGTATTGCCATTAATCATTTTACCTCCACTATTACCCCATCCTTTTTCGTAAGCCTCCTTATCTAAACCATGAGTTGGTGATGCTGCAGCTAAAATATGCGCCATTAAAGCTTCATTCCAACCACCTACGCTCATTCCCATTTGAAAGTCGTAATTTGGAGACCAATGCCACATTAAAATTTTATTATCTCTGGCATACCAGTCCCATTCTACCGCTTCCCAAAGAGCAGTAATCCTATTTCGTATTGCATTTTCAGCTGTATTATTATTCGAAAAAAATTGTCTGTTAATTAACAGGCCTTGCATTAAAAATGCAGTTTCAACAATATCTCCTCCATTATCTTTCTCTGAGAAAGGCCTTACTTTACCAGTATCCCCATAATACCAATGAGCGAAAGCCCCATGGAATTTATCGGCATTTTCCAACCAGCTTAGTATTTTATCCATTCGTTGAATTGCATCTTCTCTGGTTATCCATCCTCGAGTTACAGCCACTGGAAAACAAGCTATTCCAAAGCCCGATCCCCCAGTTGCAATTAATCGGCTTGATTGTCCCTCATATGCATCTGGTTGTGAACGCTCCTTTGCCATACCACTATTTGTTTCAGCAAAATCCCAGAAATAATTAAAGGTTTTTTGTTGAACGATTTCTAACAGCTCTTCTAATGGCAATTTTTGTTCTTCAATGGGTTCTTCAATAAAACCTACATCTGGTGGTGGTGGTGTAATGCTATCTTTAGAACAACCTAATAGGGTAAGCAGCAATAAGCCGAAAACACCTAATATTGCTATCTTAATCTTTATGGTTTTTAGTATCAAATTCATCTGTTTAAAATTTTACTGGTTTATATCTAATAATTTGGGTTTTGTTCCAATAAGCCTTGGCTTATGTTGATTTGCTCTTGAGGTATTGGAAAAACTTCATGTTTACCATCTACAAATGGTTTACCATGAGCCCTTAAAACATCTCCTGCCCTTCCTTGGCGAACCAAATCAAAATAGCGATCGTGCTCAAAGGCCAGTTCCCAGCGTCTTTCTTTCCACACATCCATTTGTGTAGGATTATCTATATTGCCTAAACCTGCTCTCGTTCTCACTGCATTTAATGGTGTAGCTGCATCCCCTCCTAATTGCGTAGCCGCTTCAGCATTCATGAGCAATACTTCGGCATATCTAAGTACTCTAATATTTTTTCCTGTTTCCCAAGCATCAGAATTGGCACTTATATAAGCTTTCTGATTGTAACGCTCATTAACAACTGTATTAGGTACTTCCCTTCCGTCATAAAGAGTTTCTCCTCTAAAAATAATGGTAGCATCCCTTCTCGTATCTCCAACCTCGTAAGAGTTTACTAAATCTTGGGTTGGCGTGTTAAAGCCCCAGCCCCAGCCACCTTCACCACGGGCTCCCTGGGTTACACTATAGCCTTGAACTCCAGCTGTGGGACTATCACCTCTAGCTTGAATTTCAAAAATAGATTCTTGATTATTTTCTGCAATCTCCTTCCAGATATCTTCATAATTTGGTGTTAAGCCATACTCTCCAGATGCAATAACCTGATCTGTTAGGTCTTTTACCTGTTGCCATTTGCCTTGGTACATACTTACTTTAGCCAACAATGTTTTTGCCGCACCTTTGGTAGCCCTACCTAATTCAGATATAGGATATTCACTCTTCTCTGGTAATGCTGCAATGGCATCTTGTAAATTCTGTTCAATAAAAGCGTATGTTTCTTCTTTGGTTGCTCTTTTTAACGATTCGTCACTTGATATATCAGATAGTTCGGAGATTAAAGGCACCCCTCCAAAACATTTAACCAGTCTGAAATAAATAAGCGCTCTTAAAAATTTGGCTTCACCTAAAAGTCTACTTTTTAAACCTGCTTCTAGATTAAAATCCTGAATGGCCAATATGGCTGTTGTTACGCGTTGGTTAGCATTATAATGCTCGCCCCACACATCTCCTACGCTTAAGGTTGTTGGATCCATTAAAAGGCCATCCAACAAATGTTTGTCTGCTCCTGTATCTCCAGGATCACTTCCTTTATCAGCATCATCGGAAGTGATGCTGCTTACTCCATTCCATGAGAAGGAACTCATGGACCATTGAATAAGTCGGTTGTATATGGCATTTACTAACTCAACAGACTGGTCTGATGATAATTGTTCAGCTTGCTCTTGATCTGATTCTACATCTAAAAAGTTTTCACTGCATGAAAACATTGTAACCAACATTAGTAGCAGCACTGTTATAGATAGTCTTGTTGTTTTTATAATTAATTTTTGCATTTTCTTTTTTTTAAAATGATGTATTTATACCTATATGAAACGACTTTAGTGTAGGGTATGCATCCAATTCTATACCGGCATTCCCTAGGGGACTACCTGGAAGCTCTGGCGTAAACCCAGAAAATTCCTTAAAAATTATTGGATTTTTAGCCGTAGCATATATCCTTACACTAGAAAAGAACGAGGATATGCTATCTGGTAAAGTATAACCAAGTGTTATATTATTTATCCTAAAAAAGTCTGCTGACTCTAAATAATAGTCTGAGGATAATGGCACTTCATTAAACGCTATAGGGGTAGTATTACTTGGTCTTCCAGAAGTCCAACGGTTATTAAATACCGATTGCTCAATGTTTTCATTACTAAAACGTTGTGCTTTTTTACCATTATATACTTTCGCCCCCAAACTGGTGTAAGTATCTACCGTAAAATCGAAGTTATTATATTCTATTCCAAAATTAAACCCTAAGGTATATTTTGGTAAAAACGAACCCATAAATTTTCTATCATCTTCATCAATCAGTCCATTATTATTTACATCATCATAAACAAACTCGCCTTTATCATCTATACCTATAACATCATATAAATAGAAACTTCCCAACGGATATCCTTCTCTTACCCTTTTTGTATATTGACCATTGTTTATACCTCCGCCTATTGATTCATTAAAAAAAATACTCTTTACTTCTGCTAATTCATTTTCGTTATAAGCAAAGTTTACTCCAAAACTATAATTGAATTTTTCACCAATTTTATCTTTCCAATTTAATGATGCCTCTACCCCCTTGTTTAAAACACTTCCAATATGGTCATCAAAACCGCCTAAGCCAAAAACATCAGGAAGCGCTACAGGTACAATGGCATCTGGCGTTTCTTTACGATAAAAATCTACTTCTCCGCTTAACTTATAATCAAACAAAGTAAATTCTGCACCAATATTATACTCTTCTGTAGTTTCCCATGTTAAATCTGGTGATATTGTTGATGCTATTGTTGTTCCTTGTTGTAACGCTTGATTAGGTCCGAAGGCATAAAACCCACCACTACCTGTTGTTTGTACAATTTGTTGTAATGGTACATTTTGGTTTCCTACTTCACCATAACTGGCTCTTAATTTTAAAATATCAAACGCACTATTTTTCATAAAGTTCTCTTCGGTAACAACCCAACCTACACTTACTGCAAAAAAATCGCCTATCCTGTTCCCTTCTTGAAATTTACTAGAGCCATCTCTCCTATACGAACCACTTACTAAGTATTTGTTTTTATAATCGTAACTAGCCCTAGCAAAGTAAGAGTACAGTCTATCTTTAACGCCTAACGAACCACTGGCTGCTTGCCTGTCATCTACATCACCCGCATTTAATATATAATTAAGGTTAGCATCTAATGGCACATTAACCCTGTAACCAGTTAAAGATTCACCTCTGCTTTCCTGTGCACTTGCACCGAAAGTTGCTTTTATAGTATGTGCTTCCTGAAATGTTTTATTAAAGGTTACATAATTATCTATAAACCAATTATAATGATTGGTATGCGTAACCGAAGCCGCCGTTCTTTCCCTATCCGGATTTTCTCTAAAATAATCTGCCTCAGTATTTGCAGGGTTACCTGCTAAAAACGAGCCTAGTATATCCGTAAAACTATAGAATCTACCATACTCAGACTCTATTGAAAACTGAGAAGTAAAAGTTAACGGTTCAATAATCTTGTAGTCAAGCTTAAGAGAGCCTTGTACTTTAAAAAAGCGTTGTTTCTCATTTTGAAAAAACAAGTCTTTTACTGGGTTCCCTACGTTATTGAATGCTGCTGCCGACCCAAAACGCCCTTGCTCATCATACACAGGAACAATAGGCGCCTGCTTATAAGCTGTTGTAAAAGCTCCATAGATTTTAGGTGTTACGTTTGCTAATTGGATGCTGGCAGTTTGGGAAAGGCTTAACTTTTCAGAAATTTCGTAATCTATATTACTACGAAGTGTAAAACGCCTAAAATCATTACCCTTCAGTATACCTTCTTCATCATTTAACCCAGCACTAAAAAAGGCTTTTATTTTTTCAGAACCGCCTGAAAGCGATAGGTTGTAGTTAGACACTCTTCCTAAACGGGTAATTTCATCCAGCCAATTGGTATCGTACAATTGGTTTGTTGGAAAAAAACTACCGGTGTCGTTATCATTATTGGGGTCATCATCCCTTCTTAAATCTCTTAACCTACCCTCATTACTGTAAATAACATACTCTGAGGCATTTGCCATTTTTACCCTACTTAAAACATCCCTAACTCCTGTATAAGCATCAAAGGATATTTGCATTTTACCCTCCTTTCCTCTTTTGGTTGTAATGATAATCACCCCATTGGCTCCTCTATTACCATAAATGGCTTTAGCAGCAGCATCTTTCAATACGCTCATAGTTTGAATATCGGACGTATTCAAATTATTGATGTTTCCTGTAAGAATACCGTCTACCACATATAAGGGGTCACTACTACCACCCACTGTGCCTAAACCCCTTATAATAATAGTTGATGCCTGCCCAGGCGCATCTGATGCTATTACCTGTACCCCAGCTGCTTTACCTTGCAATGCTTGGGTAGCATTTAATATAGGCTCCTTTGCCAAATCTGCTCCTTTTACTGAGCTTACCGAACTGGTTAAGACTGCTTTCTTTTGGGTTCCGTACCCCACAACTACTACTTCGTCTAATTGATTTAGGTCTTCTTGTAATATAACTGTATAATTCACAGAAGAAGTTACTGTTACTTCCTGAGTTATATACCCCAAATAACTTACAACTAACACATCGTTAGTACTAGCTTGTAAAGAAAAAACACCATCAAAATCGGTTTGCGAACCAGTTGTTGTGCCTTTTATTAAAACCGAAGCTCCAGGTAGAGGCACCTTGTTAACATCTGTAACCGTCCCTTTAATAATTTGTTGTGCCCATATGCTTTGCATTAAAAAGTAACAACATAGTGTTAAAAATCTAATCTTCATAAGTTTAATTTTAGTTTTAGTTTAATTGCTCTTCGTAACAAGAACTCATTTTTCTTTGGTTAAAATTAGGTTAAGAAATAATTAAAATCTATGATGAAGTTCCAACTAAAAACACAAATTATCACAAACTATTGATTATAAGATACTTACATTCGTGTGTTTAGATGAAAAAAATCACTTTGATGTAGTAATGATGTAGTAGATTGATGTTAACATAGAACATCTTTATGTTAAAATAGTTAAATAAATGTGCAATTATTCTCTATAAACGGTGCCTTTTTATTATTCTATACTATCCATAAGAGATTCAAACCCGTGTTTAAGTTAATATAACCTAAAATTTACACTTGTAATCTATTTTCTACATCAACAATTTCTCTTTATGTTAAACTTTTATATTACAAACTCATCAAACTATACACAAAATACTTACAACCAAAAAGTTATAAACTCATCAAAATTTGATGAGCCAAAAAAGTGCTAATAACTCCTTATTGTTTAAGAATTTTACACCACGTAATAATTACAAAGTTCAAGCTTGAAAATTTTTAACATTTAACCCAAATTACATTACAATGAAAAAACAATTAAAATTATTAGTACTAATACTTGTACTTTTAAGCACAGACTTAATTAGCTCCCAAATTATCTACGAAGATTTTGGTAATAACAACGCTAAATTAAATTGGACTGCCGTGGATGGTTCTTATAATTTAGAAAATAACCCAACAGATGGAAGCCAAAAGGTTGGTGCATACACAAAATCTACCAATCACCCTTACAGTTTATTTAAAGCTGATGTTCCTAATGGAATTGACCTTAGTGAATCCAATCAATTTAGAATTAGAATATATAGTGGACATAAGCACCCGTTTATTTTAAAATTAAATGGTCCTTCTGGTGCTATTGAAAAAACCGTTCATATTGAAAAGATTAATACGTGGCAGACTTATACTATCGATTTTTCACAATGGGCCAGTTTACAAGGATTAAATTCAATTGAGCTATTCTTTGACCCATCATCAAACAGAGGCGAAAAATATTATTTTGATGATATTATAAGTTATACTAGTGAAGAATTAAGAACGATTAAAGAAGTCCACCCTAATGATAGACAAGGCGAGCTAATTGATAACTTTGAGTTATCGTTTAAACCATGGACAGCCAACGGAGGAACTTTAACAAAAGTATCCAATCCCAACATAACAATACCTAATACCAGTGCTAACTGTGGTAAATTTTCAAAAACACAAGGACAGCCTTATACTTGGATTTCATATGATATTTCATCAATTGATTTTAAAGGAAATAATGAATTAAACTTAAAGGTCTTTTTAAAAGACAGACCGCATACGCCGTCAGAACACAATGCCAAATTAATAGTAAAACTTGAAGGTGCACCTTCTGGAATTACACAAATAGAGCGAAGAACAGAAATTCGGGGCTATAATCAATGGCATAGCTACGCTTTTGATTTTAGCAATGTAAACCTAAATGATTTTACACATTTAAACATATTTTTTGGAGCTGGAGATGGCACTTATGGAGGCTCTTACTATTTTGACGATGTTTTGGTTGCACCCACTAGAACATATGAAGAAGATAATACACGTACTTTAAACCAATTGCGGGAAGCTGCTTATGAGGTTTTTAAATTATCTCGTGCTGAAAACGGCATGTATCTTGATAAGAAAAATATTTTAAACAATCACGATGCTCATGCTGGTTCTACAGCTGCTGTTGGTATGGGTTTAATAGCCTTATGTATAGGTCATGATAATGGTTGGGAGCCGGACGCCGTTACAAAGGTAATTAAAACACTACAAACGGTAGCTGGCTATACGCCTGGTTTTAAGTTAAGTAGAAACACAACAGGGTTTGCAAGTCATTTTTTTGATATGCATACTGGGGAAAAAGCGAGAGGATCAGAATACAGTGTTATAGACACAGCCATTTTAATGTCGGGGGCTTTGTTTGCTAAAGAATATTTTTCAGAACTCGAACACGGTGCACCCGTTATAGCCACACCAGAACAAAGAGATGAAATCGCTAAATTAATATTAGATCTTTGGAATACTACAAAATGGGAAGATGTTATTTCAAACCATAGTTTAAGCGAATTATTCCTGGAGTTTGATGCTGAAGGTAAAGGTAAAGGAGGTAGTCAAGCTTTTAGTGAATACATGATTGCTGCAGATATGGCCAATAGAACTGGTGACTCAACTGGAACTTTATTTTGGAATACTTATTATAAAAATTCGACAAATTTAAGGAAAGCTCCGTTTACTTATATTGCACCAAACGGAACAACAACAATAACACAGACCCTTGCTTTTGATTTAAAACATATCCACTCCAGTTTTTTAACCCAATTTGCAAATTATCTGGTTTACGGTTTTAATAACAACCCTGACTTAAATCCGTATTTAAAGAATGCTAAAATTGCAGACAAAAATTGGTGGAAATCTATTTCTGAAAGTGGATATAGCAACCCAATACCAAGACAACTTTACGAATGGGGTTGTGGTGCTGGGGAGTCTAATACAGGATATGGATATCATGCCGACAAGGTTGACAGCCAAGGTGAGGAACAAAATTGGTCCAAAATTGTTTCCCCACATATCATAGCTGGTTTTTTACCTGCCGATGAAAATAAAGAGATTGAAAACGATCTTCTAAATTTATATAAGTCTGGAAGAGGATTATATAAATTACCTAACGCAAAAAAAAGCGAAGTTCTATGGCGCTACAGTAAGGAAGAAATTAATTGGCGCCCTGAAGTTATTCAATTAGTAGACTTTTCCACTATGTTATTCGGGCTACAGCATTTAAAAGACCTTACATTCTTTAAAAAATATACTAACTTTAGCAATATGAGTTACAGTTTTTCAAGTTTAGTTTGTGAAAAGTACCTTCCTTGGGATAAAAATTACACTTATGTGGAAAATAACTTAGTTAATTATACTAAAGCCAATGGTTCTTCAGAAGTTTACATTTCATTAGGCAAGAGTACCAATAAAGATCCTGAAAACAACCTTTCATTATGGAAATCTGTTGGTTCTTGTTCGTCAGAACTTAAATTAAATTGCATAGATTATAAAGAGCATGGTACCGAAGGCAGCACAGGTGATTACCCCAGAGATTATATAGTAAAAGTAAAAAAAGAAACTTCTCCCGGATCTGGTATTTGGGATTGGGAGCTTTACCAAGCTAAATGGATTATTTCTAAAAGCGCAACTGATAGTTACAATGTTCCAAATAAAAATGCCCAAAATGCATGGCGTTTTCTAGGAAATTGCAAACTTACCACGACTACCACGACTACCACGACGGCTGCAACCCAAAAAGCAACAGCTTCTAAAACCTTAACCACTAATACTGTTGATACTATCAACCCAGATGTTATTATATCGCCAAACCCGGTTGACAATTACTTATCGGTAACTGTTAAAGGTAATTATGCAATTTCTAATATTTCTGTATATGACCTGAACGGAAGGGTGCTTCTAACTTCTAAATCAAGCAAGGTTAATGTTTCTAGTCTTTCTAATGGTATGTATATTTTAAAATTACAAACCAGCGATGGCAAAGAAACCAGCTCTAAGTTCATAAAAAAGTAATAAAGAATAATTTATTAAAATATTTAAAACACCGTTTAACTTAATTGTTAAACGGTGTTTTATCATATATACTTTTCAAAATACACTTATATGGTCTTACACTAAAACGTAATTAAAAAATTTGCAAGACTGTTACCTGCATCTAAATTAATTTTTTTTCTCAAGCGGTATCTATGAATCTCTATACCTCTTGTTGTTATACCCATTAATGGCGCAATTTCTTTAGAAGACAACCCCGTTTTAATATACGCACAAAGCTTTAAATCTTTTGAGGTTAAACTAGGAAATGATGCAGCCAACCTCGTAAAAAAATCATGGTGCAACTCATTAAAATTAGCTTCAAAAGTTTTCCAATCATTTTCTATATCAACTTTATTTTTAGATAAGTTGATTAGTCTTTTTGTTCGTGATTTATTTGGAGACATATCTAAAAGCCTACCAAGCTCATTTCCTAATAGCGTAATTGTTTCATTTTTCTTAATAATGGTTTTTGTAGAATTGGTGAGCTCATTCTTTTTATTAAATATTTCTTTTTCCAAATTTTGTTTCTCTATTTCTTGAATTCTCTTTTGATTTTCTCTTATGTATGCTCTTTCCTTTTTTATTTGTTCTCTCCTTATTTTTACTGTATTGATTTTATGACCTATATAAAGCACACCCAATATAAAAATGAAATATATTAGCTTCATAATATTTGATAGGTACCATGGTGACAAAACACTAAATTTCAGCTCTTTATTAAAACCCTTTAAATTGTTTGCATAGGGATTATTTAAATGCAAAGTATAATCACCATAAGGTAGGTTTTGTAATATCAACTTACCTTCTTTAATTATACCCGTTTCATCTATCCTTCCTGATAGAGCGTAGTTTAAATCTACACCATAATTGTTGGGTAAATACGATTCAACAGTTAAAGTTCTTGCCTCATTAAATGGAATCTTTATATTAGAGCTGCTTTCTAATGGAACCTTTTTATTTTTTGTGTAAATTTTATCAATTACTGGAGATTTCAACCTACTAGTCTTATTCTTAGGATTATTAATATCAAATAGCATAAAGCCATCGTTGAGGTTCATTATCCTTAAAGAATCATTTTTATATATAACCTTTTCATACTTGGAAACAAGTCTTTTTTTAACACTGGTTGTATTGATATTTGTTTGTTCTTCAAAACTATTATTAACGAATGTTAAGGTGTTATTATTTCTATCATTAACCCAAACTCCCATCTCTTCTTTTCCAACTATAACTTTGTTTTGATATTTCTCTAACTTATCAAATACCCCTATACTATCTTTTTCTTTAAAATATTTAAACCAATTCCCTGAATTATATAATAAAATGTTATTTTCTATATTATAAACATTGGTTTGATATTGCTTAAATTTTTGATTGTCTCCATAAGGTGTAATTTTTAAAACCTTTTTATAATCGTTATCTAACAAAATTCTATAAACACCTTTGTAGGGATGAGTAACCCATATAATTTCATCAGATTCAAATGCTATGTTATTTACTAAAAAAGGAACTTCTTCTATTTCATGAGAATACCATCTATCTTTCTCTTTTCTTAAAAGATTTATACCATAATAAGTTCCTTGTAAAAACCAATTTTCTTTTTCTGGGATTTCCACACTACAGTAAACACCTCTATCTGATAATCTTTTTGACCAAATATCGTCTTCAACTAAAAAGCTTCCTTCGTTATGTCCAACTAATATTTGATCATTTAAAACCTTTAAATCCCAAACCTGTCCCTCAGAATCATTTATTAAAATTAACTCTCCAGTTTCAGAAAGCCTATAAACTCCTGTATTGCTTCCTAAATAATAGGAATTTTCAAAAAAGGTAACATCATATACCGTACCCAAGGTCCCCGTAAAATCTTTAAAAAATGTAAAGGGTGACTCCAGGTCAATCTTAGTCAACCCGTTATCTAGCGCCACCCATAGGTTTTCTTCTTTTAAAGTCAACCCCAAAACAGTATTATTTATTAAACCATAATTTTTATTTACATGTCGAATATTATTAGTTCTAAAATTATAAATTGTAATACCATCTTTAATGGACCCAAATGCCAAATTACTTTCATCAGCAAAAACAACCTTATTAAGAACATTCTTACCTAAATATAAGTTTACTTTTTGAGGGAGAGGTATTAGTTTTTCCGAATCATATACGAACCCTCCTTGCTTAGAATCGTATAAAAATAATAAACTTTGATAGCTTGATATATTATAAGCTAGACTTGAATCATAAGACAATCTGTTAGGCATTTGATAGGGTTCTAATTTGTCCTTATTTAGCCTTTCTAAACCTCTATAAGAGTTTGTTACCAATAAATCATTCTGAAAAACGGAAACATCATAAGTCCCAAAACTATTTTCAATATAGGAAATACGATCTCCATCGTACACATAAAGACCTCTAGCAAAGGATTTAAATATTATTTTATTTTTATAGCTAACTATTTGCCAAAATTGTTCATTATCTATTTTGTGATCAGATGTAAAATATTGATTTAATGAGGTGTAATAATAATCTCCAAAGTCATCTTTTTTCCAAAATCCAAACTCTTCATAAGACCCTGTGTAAATTCTATCCGATACACACAAAACTGATCTTATTATGGTTTTATTTGGTAATTCATATAACTGCCATGATTGTCCATTATATCTTAACAGTCCTTTATTATTGGCTATAAAAACAACGCCGTTTTCATCTACATCTATATCCCAATTCTGGTTATCTGCATCATAGTTTTCTATGGTGTAATTTTTTATATCGGGTGTAAACGTCTGAGCCTGTATAAGAATAAGATTGCATAAAAATATTACTATTACAAAAATGTACTTCATTACATATTAAAGAGTTGATTAAAATATTCCCTAAGTTCTAAATTTAAATTAAGAAATAACATACTTGAACTTTACTCAACAAATTTAATTTTTTGTTTCTATGCTACCTAATCTTTAACTCTTAACTCTTTATTTACATAAATCACTATTTAACCTGACAACAATTATAGTTTGAACATGAAAAAACTGAATTAAATCACATCTCTATCCCACCCAAACCAAAACTCTTTTCAACACCCCTTTTGAGCTTCATAAATGCCTTGAACGCCAGCTGTGCCTGATTGGTGGAAATGTGCACTCTTGATTTGTGCAACAGTCTAAAGGTTACCCTTTTCTCTGGTAGGAAGACCTGTTTTATAGTTTTCCTCTTTGTGCGGTTCGGAATTGGTTATATACATACTTATGAATTTTTAATAGAACGCTTATACTTCTCCATTTCTTCCTCGGTAAGTTCCAGCTTTAAATAGGGCTTTCCAAATGGACTCTTGATCTCTTTCACTTTGCTTAGCACATAGCTAAATTCTGCTTTAAGCTGTGCCATTTTTTCTTCCAAACGTTCGTATCTGATCTTAGGTACGGTGGTCTCTTCCATCAGTTTCTTCTCTCCTGCTTCAACGTGCTCAAATTTCTTTTCTATGTATTCCAAATGATCTCCCAGGTAATCGTCGTCATCTTCATGCTCCAACTGCTGCTCAAATAAGGATTGTAACATGGCAACGGTTGGCAGAGTCTGATTTTGTTCTATACTCTTTATAATAGCTATAGCATTGTTTATCCGTTTTTTGATGCGTATTTCTATAGATCTTAGATTGCCATCTATGGAATCCGTTGGGGACAGTTCATGGATCTCAAAAAAATCCAACATGGCCAATAACCCCATGGACTGGGATTTTGAAATATCCCTGCAATAGGCCCTAAACTTTTTGGCCACCGAAGATTTGATTTTCAAGCCTTCAAACTGTTCTTTTTCGTATCCTTTATCCATTTTTTCATAAAAAATCAACGGTTTTACTGGGCTGAGCGGATTTTTTCATAAAAAACCACTTTTGTCCTTTTTGCAAAAATTATACAAACCCTTATAAACAGGGGCTTTACGCAGTAAATGAGATTTGTAGCGGTGCACCAGCGCGCTACCCTCTTGCTTTTCCTTTTCGTTCGCCCCAGCGAACAAAAATCCGAACCACATGATTGTACCAATCAGTGGCATTGTATTTTAACCAGAATTGATATGTATGGTCAAAGGGAAGTCAAATCAATCCCGATAGCCATCGGGAGGAACAACCATACTAATCCTATTCAAGGGGCTTGTTTAAATATACCATCCTTTTAACAAAAATGAAAATGAAATTCGGTATCAAATGAATACAATTAAACTCAATGGAAATTAAAATGTCAACATTTGAGATTCAAGACGTCAGATTTGATGGAACCAACCAATAAAAAAGACCCTTTTTCAAGAGCCTTTCGACAGAATATTTCAACGATTTTATGGAAACCGTTCCTTAGAATATTCAAACTTGAAAATCCACAGATCAATTATCAAATGGAAGGATCTGTCCGAAACTCTTGGATGGGCACTTTCTTGGTTTTGTGATTTTCTGGCCGGAATCTCCAGCACTCTTTTAACTCTAGTTTCCATAATGTAAAATTTTTAATTATCAATTATTTTACCGGAGCACCAGTTCCCCAAAAAATTTCATCTCAAAAGGAAACGGAATAAAAAGTGAGCGTGCGAACGGCTTTATGCCGTAGTCTTTTGAAGGGAATATTTTTTAGGGACTATCTTGCGGTCAAATGATGGTAATGCCACCCCTGGCACTCCCATTCTTGGTAAATGGTCAAGTCCCGAATTGATTTTTAAGGGTTCGATCCTCTTAAAAATCAAACCGCCAAAAAAAGACCCTGAGTAACGCAAGGGTCTGATTTTTGAATTTTATTGATTAAACTTTAAATACGAAATCGTAGTTGTACAGGTTTCGAATGGCTTCCTCTTCCAAAAGGCTTTGGTAATTTTTATAGTGTTCCCTTGCATAGTTTCTCAATTGTTTCCCAAACCGCTTTTCTACATCTTTTTTGGACATCGACAGCAACCGTTGTTGGGTCTCGTCGTCGAGATTGTTATAATTCAAATGTATCATGGCTTCATATTTTAGGTCACAACAATCCGTTATCGGCAAAACTGTAGTACGCTCCATTGGGTACAATAATCAAATGGTCCAAAACATTAACATCAAAAAATTTGGCTGCACCCTGTATTTTTTCCGTCAGCTTCTTATCGGCTTCACTTGGCAACAACTTTCCCGAAGGGTGGTTATGGCATAAAATTATATTTATACTGAGGGTCTTGATGATGACCGCAAACAGGATGCGCATATCAACCAACGTTCCCGTTAGGCTGCCCGTGGACAGTTGGTACACACCCTTAACCTTATTGGCGTTGTTCAGCAATAATACCTTAAAGGTTTCCTGAAAGCCTATGTTATTAATGTTCCAACCGTCAAACAACAGTTTTGCTGCCTCTTCCGAACTTTTAACGGATTGCGATTCCAAGGTTCGTATTTTCTCTTTGTAGCTTATGCTTATTTCGTTAACTTTACTGCTCATTGTTCTAGATTTTAAAGTGAATAATGAAAAGAGGGTGTCACCTTTCCACAGATTCACCCTCTTTATACTTTTTAATTGCCGTTCAACAATAGGATTTCGGATACTACCACCTCGGTAACGTAACGTTTTACGCCCTCTTTGTCCTCATAGGAACGGGAGGTCAGTTTGCCCTCTACAGCAATTTCCTTGCCTTTGGCAACATACTTTTCAATGATGTCGGCAGTCTTGCCCCAGGCGATAATGGTATGCCAATTGGTATCTGTCTGCCTTTCACCTTTGTTGTTCTTGTAGCTTTCATTGGTTGCCAATGACAGTCGAGCGACTTTTCTGCCGTTTTCAAGGTTTGTAATGGTAGGCTCTATACCTACGTTTCCGATTAACTGTACTTTGTTTTTTAATGTACTCATGATAAAAGATTTTTAAATGTCCACTTTTGGCAGACGGGTTAATGATTTCCCTTTCTCGATTTAGACTGCTCTAAATTTTAAGGGGGGCGTTGTATGATTTCTTCCGTGCGCAGCACAATAAACGAAGTGGGTTTTGTCAAGACTTTTATGGAAAAATCAGGAGTGTCTGCGACGTCGTTTTTACCGAAGGGCTAAAAACAAGGCGGTAGATACCTTATTTTTTCCTAAAACCTGTCATGGTCTTGACAAGTTCCATAGGGCATTAGTAGGTTCTTTTAAGCCTGTCCACAAGGGAGCGTACGGGAAGTTAAGCGAACGCAGTGGGCGGGGCTTGAATAGAAATACTTATGCCCTGCCTGTTTTTCGATGCCCCGAAAAACAACTAAGGCTTCTTTTATTATAAAACCCCTTAAAATTGTCCCTAGACAAAATCCGGATGTCCCAGCAGTATCGAGCAAAACCCCAAGATGGCTTGCCGATACTGCGGTTAAGGAGATTTGGGTTTTGGCTTTCCGATTTCCTTTAAATCTTGCAATCAATGGAATAGGCATTTTTGTTCTGTCTCTGGAGTTTCCAGTTTCTTTGGTTTATCGTTTTTTATGGATGCTTTTAATGCTTTGCGCCGTTTTTCATAGATCCAAAGTCTCAGTCGTTTTAAAAGGGCCTGTTCGTAATTGGATAGTTCTTTCGGGGCTATATCTTCCATAGCTTCTACCATACTTTTGCTTTCAATATTAAATTGCGTGGCATATTGCAGTCCACACCAGGTATAGATATTGCACCATTCTGAAGACATGGGGGCTTCGAAGGTTCTTGGCATCATATAGGCCACTGTTTCCGTAATGGATGCCATTTTCTCGCCTTTCATAAGGCTCAGCATTCGGCTCATGGTAATTTTTTCCAATAAATCTTTTGGTATGGCATCTTGCCATGTGGTACTGTATATGATAACAGGGCTTGTTAGGGCATCCATGCATTCAAATACAAAATCTGATTTTGCTTTTTTCATGTTGAAGGGTTTTTGACGTTGTTTTGGAGTGGAGTTCACCTCGAAACCAAAATCGAGCTGTAATAGTTTAGGGTTTTCCATGATGGTATTTTTTTAGTTATTTGAAAAAAGAAAGCCAACTCTTGCGAGCAGGCCTTAAGATTTATAGCGTTTAAGTGCTTTAGAGTTCAAATTGTATGATCTCTTGTTCTATCTCTGATTTGCGCTGTTCCAAAGTGGACTGAAGGTGTTCCGTGACCAATTTGATCAGATTGGTATTGGTGGTCTTGAATTCCAGATTATGGGAATCCCTGATATGGAATGAGGCTGAACCACTTTGATTATAATTAAATTTTGTCAGTTCGCTCAATGTTTGTGTCAGGCGTTCCCGTTGTGTAGCTAAACCTCTAAGTTTTTCAAACTTTTGGATGCGGTCGTCCAAGTTGATCACTGGTTTTTCAACAACCGATCCCTTGTCCAGCGTAACGGTTTTTCCAATGACCGCTTCGGTCAGTTTCTTTTGGACTTCCTTTTTTACGGTTGCATTTTGTCTTTTTGCTGTTCCGTTTTGTTTTGCTTTTGTTTCCATGATAATGAAATTTTTATGTTAAACAATATTTGAGCACAACACAAACGGAAGACAAAATTTTGTCTCAAATTTTCGAGTGAAAAATTGGGGGAACCTCTGGGGGTACCGATTTTTTTAGGCAGATAAATTTGAACGCAAATATTTTGCGACGTTTAACTTTCGGGAATATTGGATGAATATCCATATCAAATATCTCAGTAAAAATCATTACATTTGCATTATTTAATAATAATCACACAGCATCATATAATAACATTTGTACGTCTTTAAATAATAATCAAAGCACAACATCAATAAATAATATCATAGTGGTTTAATCAAAAGTAAATGGCAAAACCTAGAGAAAAATTAGCCGAATCATTAGAACAATTAAAAACCATTCAAGATCAAGGGACAGTGGCTATAAAAGCATCTGATCTCTCTAGGGTTCATAGGGAACGCTTGGTCAAAAATGGATTTATACGTGAGGTGATTAAAGGTTGGTATATAATGCCCCCCCATGATGAACAAAAAGGGGATAGCACCTCTTGGTTTTCATCATTTTGGAAATTTTGTGCAAGATATCTGGAAGATCGATATGGTGAGGACTATTGTATTTCTGCTGAACAATCCCTTATGCTTCATGCAGGTAATGATTCTGTTCCAACGCAGTTGATTATACGTTCTACCAAAGGGAACAATGCCCAAACAACTTTATTATTTGGCACATCTTTATTTGTTATGAAATCGCCCCTACCCAATGTGGTAGAAATAGAACTAAAGAATGGTGTTAGAATGGTCAATTTAGCATCATCTATAGTGCACTCCACCCCTTCAATATTCACAAAACAACCCATAGAGGCCAGGACAGCCCTTATAATGATTAAGGATGCCTCAGAATTATTAGGCATTTTACTTGAGGGGGGGCATTCAACTATTGCAGGTCGATTGGCCGGTGCATACAGAAATTTAGGGCAGGATAAAATTGCTGATGATATTATCAAAACCATGAAATCGGCAGATTATGATGTTAGGGAATCCGACCCATTTGAAGAGCCCACACCTATAGTGTTCGATTTGCGGGAGCGATCTCCCTATGTAAATCGAATTAAATTGATGTGGCATGACATGAGAAAAGCGGTTATAGAGGTTTTTCCCCAATCACCTGGACTACCAAGAGATAAAGATGCCTATATCAAAACTATTGAAGATATTTATACAACGGATGCCTATCATTCCTTATCCATTGAAAGATACGCAGTAACACCAGAATTAATTGAACGCGTTAGAAGTGGCGCTTGGGATGCCAAAGAAAATGAAAATGACAGGAAACAAAGGGATGCCATGGCGGCAAGAGGGTATTGGCAAGCCTTTAAGAGCGTAAAAGAAAGTGTTATAAACATTTTAAATGGTGAAAATCCAGGAAAAGTAGTTGACAAAGACCACGGAGATTGGTATCGGGAATTGTTTGCTCCTAGTGTTGCGGTTGGTTTATTAAAGGCTTCTGATTTAGCAGGGTATAGAAATATACAGGTTTATATAGGCCAATCAAAACATACGCCCATTAATAAGGATGGTGTACGGGATGTTATGCCTTTACTTTTTGAATTATTGTCAAACGAAAAAGAAGCTAGTGTGAGGGCTGTCTTGGGACATTTCTTCTTTGTATATACGCACCCTTATGTTGACGGCAATGGGAGAATGGGGCGCTTCCTAATGAATACCATGTTAGCGTCTGGAGGATACCCCTGGACCGTTATACCTATTGAAGAAAGAGATAGATACATGAATGCTTTAGAGAGCGCAAGTTTTGGGAAAAATATCAAACCCTTTGCAGTATTTATTGCTTATTTGGTTGATGCTGCCCTAAAAGGAAAGCCAATTGCAAAATAGAAGTTTAAAGATCATATTCTAAATGAATAATTATACTTAACCACTTTTGCCTTAATTTGGGGACAAAACAACACTTAAATGTTAAATTTTTCATAAAAAGAGGCTAATTCGGTGTCAGTATCATTTTTACCCCTTGACAATCCCTTTTAAAGCCTAATAACTTCAAATTTTGGTTAGTTCCACCTTGAGTACTTAAAGCCTAATCTTAATACAAGATTAGGCTTTTTTAATTTTTAGTGAAATCTAAAAATGTGGGATAATTTTGCCATAGTTGCCAACCAACTACTTGCAATAATTTTTGCGACGGGATAAATTTTAATCAAACAATCTTCGTTTTTGCCTTTCCATTTTCATATAATCAATGATGGCTAACCACATTATTGCACTTGATAAAATTTGGTAGTCATCATTGATTATATGTAAAAACCGAAGTATGCCCCCAGTATATGCAACGACAACCCAGAATAGTTTTAAATAATCAAGCCTTTTTCTTATGGGCTTATTTAGAAAACTGAAGAAATAAATCAACACAGCAAATGCAAAACCAACAACAATAATTTCATTTCCGTACGGATAATGCAATATTTTAAATAATGCCCCAATAAGTATTATAGCAAATACACCTTTGAAAACCCTAAAATATTTGGTTCTAATGAATGTCCCATTTCGGATTAGCATAATAAAACCCGAAAATTCACTTATTGCAAGTCCAATATTTGTCCAGAATTCAGTATTAGGGCTGTACTTAAATTTTGAAACTAAAAAACTAATTAGAGCAATGACTAACCCTATAATTATAAGAACGACATAGTTGTAATTTTTTGCATTCATAATTTAAACGCCTGAAACTTTAGTTATCTTTATTTTACTTAAATCTTCAAATTTTATCTTTCAACTTCTGTTAACTACCCTTTTTAATAAATCCCTCACTCTATTTTCTGCCTTTCTTGAACTAATGTTCCTAGAAATTACTAACTCATTTATCTTAAGTAAATCTTCAGCTAGTGGCACATTGTTGCTTGCTGCAATCAATAAATCGTTTTGAGCCTTTTCATGCTCTTTAATTTTCATTAATATTCTCCCTCTTGTTAAATAAAAGCTTGGAGTCGATTGATGTATTTTTAAAGCCCTATCGAAATATTTAATTGCTTTTCTATATTTCTTGAATCTTTTGTAGCATAGCCCTGTGTTGTATTGGACTTTATAGTTTTCAGGAAATTTATCGACAATCTTTTTGTGTAACCTCAACGCTTTCCAGTTATCCTTATTTCTTAAATAACTATAAGCCAAATTTGCTTTAATTTCGTCTACTCTATAGTTGCCTTTTAGACTTGTTATGTAAGCTGGAATTGCAAGATGGTGTAACTCTCTTAGAGCATAACATTGAGCTTTAATGTAGTAAGCATAATATAGTGAGTTTTCTAGGCTTATCACTTTTTCACATTCTTTCCTAGCTTCATCAATATCATAGTTTACAAAGTATAGGCATGCTTTAAAAAAATGGAAAAGAACTAACTCTAATTTAGTTTTAAATATATCTGGGTTAATATTTTCAAAAGCAGATAGCTTTTCTTCTACATCAATTTCCTTTAGCTGAATAGCTAGTTTAAGAAACTCTCCAATATAAATATCTTTGACTTGGCCAGTAAACTCATCACATAATTGAACCGCTAACTCAGTTTCTCCATTTTCCCACTCATCAACAGCTCTATCAAGTAACTGAAATAAATAATCCGTATAATTTTCCTTAAGCGGATTTAGAAAAAAAGAATGGTTTAAAAACCTTTTTAAATCTAAGAAATTGAAGAATTCGTCATTGGTCATGTTTAATTTTCTTTTCCGATTTGGTTAATTTCCTCTGTTATCTTATTTCTTGAATCATTTAATGACTTTAATTCTCTAAATAAAATTGGAATACAAATGCCCGTCATTATTGCAAGTAAAGAATAACTATCAAAAGGTTCTGAAACCAAATATTCGGGTATCAAAGGGTTATCAGGTTTGCCAATAAAACTCATTAAATAATAACCAATTTCTAATGTTATTAGTACTGAAACGATAATAATTATGTTGTCAATTATTATTTTTTTCAATGTAAACTCTTTTCTTTTGGAGTTAAAAACTAGAGCAGCTATTGGAATTAAAGACAATAGTAAAAAATCGAAGTGGTTAGTCCTAAACCCAAGGAAATAGTCAAACTCCCCAATTTTTCTTTTAAAAAATGTTTGCAATATAAAAGGGTTAAAACTCATATAAGCAAATATTAAAATAGAGGTAATTACACTAATTATTTTAGCTTGGTTAGGTATCTTCTTCATTTTATAATTTATTAAATCTATATATCCAATCCGTAAACGAATTAGATATTTTCTCAACAGTATTTAAATCATGGTCAAAAAAATATACAGAACTGTTCTCGTTCTTTTGCTTTAAGTTTGACGTTAAAAACCCGAAAATGCTTCCCATACAATCAGAAGCAAAAGGAATTAAATCTGTTGACAGTTGGGATGTCCATTCATTCTTCTTGTCATATATAATCTTTTCAATGCTCCAAAAATCTTGTATGTCATTCAACTCTAAGTCATTATCAACTATAATATCTAATATACTTGGAGTCCAAACATCACCATAGCTTTTAATAAATAGTTTATAATCATTTGGAAGCACAATATTAAATTCACTTTCCAAATCATTAAGCTCTAAATCAGTTGCTTTAACCAAACTTTCATTTCTATTGTATTTATTAATAAATTCTTCAAAAATTTCCATTAGGCCTTAACTATATTATTTACTACTTTTTCAACTCTAATAATATCTTCTAAGGAAACAAGTTTAAGCGTTTTTATGAATAGGTTATCATTAATAATTTCAACCTCCAAGCCTTTTTCCTCTTCAAAAATTTCTAGAATTCGTTTTATATGAATAATTGCGTGGCTCTTTTTTAAAGTAAAGCATTCATATCGGTCTGACTTGATTTCATCATCATTCCTTAAGAGGTCAAAGATTTTTTCGGATGATGACTTCTCCCTAAAATAGTAATGACCATTAATTGAACTTATTTTTACCCAAAACATTAAATGAGATTCCCTATAATGTCCAGCCAAATTTAACTCAACAGACGGAAGAAAAACAAAGCCATTCTCAAACTTGTATAAATCTGAGTATGACCAATCATCGTAGTAATTTAAAGTCTTTGTTTCTTCTATAATACCTAGTTGTTCTTCAGAAAACTTGGCTCTCCTACAACTCTTACTTTCTCTTAAATAATTTAAAGCTATCTGAACCTGTTTCTCTCCTTCAGACGGCAATTTATCCAACTCTGTCTCTGATACTGTTTTAAACTCATTATCATGAGCTATCCAATGACCAGACTCAGCTTGTTCCAAAGTTAATTTTGCTCCTGTTTCTGGATCAATTATAAACTCATCTTTTAAACTCTCTTTAAGTTTTCTGTCATACTCTCTTTCTTCTGGAGTTCTACTAAACATCCAATAGATTAAAGCAATAACCACAACCGTAAGCCCTATAAACAAGAATATCTCAATATTATCCAAATGCTATAATTTATGTTTATTTTTAGATCTCATTAGCCTGCTTTAAAACAACTCTTTTCTTCTTCAGAACCGAACACCAACGGACATAACAAAAACACTTACTTTTTCACTATTTACCGCCTTTCTATCTGATTCGTTATTGTTCTATCCTTGATTTTATCATCACTTGCCAACATAAAAGCTTTGCTGAGAATTATTGATAGTGTTGCATCCCCTTCAAATGGTAAAAACACATTTTGTTCTTTCTTTCTATCAGCCACAATACATAAATATTGGTCATTGGGTTTCATTAAAATATTACCACTTCCCATATGAATTTTATAAATTCTCAATTTACCTTTAACCACAAGGAAATTGCCTTCAAAGCTGCAATGGTCTTTTATTTGTAGTTTGGGTATTAAAGTTTCAAGCAAATCTTTTCGTTGTGTTCCACTTATAGTAAGCTCGCCAAAAGAAAAACTATTCCAGTATCCACGAAATCTTTCTTCACCTCTATCTTGCCAATTTGGGTCAGCACCTATACTAGTAACTCCAACAAACAAATCGACATCTCGCATAGCTTCAGAAAAAACTATCGCAGGGACATCTACCATATTAACTTGATTAAACTCATCATAAAAACGAACTTGGTCGGTTTGTAGGTAATTAAGCACTCCTATTTCATTTGCTAAGTCATGCACCCCATCTGTTTCTGTCCAGAATTCTACTTTATACTTCCATGCAGGAATGGTTAAGGTAGGGGTGTTGAAAGAATCCCATTGCCCCTGAAGTTGATAACGCCATCCCCTTTCTCTACAGAGAGCATTAAAAATATGTTGTCTAATAATATGCGCTGCAAACCTATTAGAGTAAGAGTTTGTTGCCCTTTCTGCATCGGTAACGATATAAACTTCACGATGTGCTTGCTTAAACGGTTGCTTAACTTGGTTTTCAATTAACCACTCTCGCCATTGTTGGACTTCTCCAATGGTGACTTTTACTGGATGCCATAACTCTACTTTAGACTTATTGAAATTTAAATCTATTGCACCTTGAGGACTAACAAACTTATTATTACAATATATTGCACTTGTAGTTTTTGTATCAGTTTTAAAATTCCAAATGAGTTTTGTTCCGAAAAAAGCTAGAACTTTATTATCTAAATACAATTCTTTCCATTGGTTGAATTCCCATTCTCGTTTACTCAAAAATATTTTTTCAATCCTATTTTTTTGTGCGCTCAAATTGGACTGAATATCCTTAGCTTGCTTTTTAAAATCTTTTAAATCTTCGGGGAAATTATCTTTTACATGTTTTGGAATAGTTTTTATTTGTTTTCCTTTATCGTTTTCCCATAGTAAAGAAACCGTATTGGTATCTATTATTTTGATAATACCTTTATATGGGCCAAATGCTTTGATTATTTCGAAATCATCATTTAAATCGAAATCTTGAACCGCCAGCTCTTCTATTTCATCCATAGTTTTACCTTCAGCCTCGGCGACTCTAACAATAGCCTTCGTTATAAGGGATTGTACTGAAGGGTATTTAATCTTCATCCTAAACTTAGTTAGCCTAGAAACACCATCTCTATACGGCAATTTAGAAAAGGCATAAATACAGGCATTACCTAATTTCACACTTACAGCTCCATAACCTGGTAATTTTTTGAAACTCCATAAGCCCAATTCCTCAATAGATTGATTTAAGTTATCATCATTTAAAAGAGGGCTTGTCCATATTGCGGAGCGGAGTAATTGTAAATTTTCATCAGTTACAAAGGTAAATTCATATGCTTTATCCCTATGGATTACTTTTAAAAGTTGAATTAGAACCTCATTCCATGAAATGAGATTTTCGGTTAAAAAGGAAGTTCTGTTGATGGATTTAATTAGGGTTTCAGTTTCTTTTAACCATACATTTGTTGGTGTACTTTTTTCTTTTCCTTTTGAAAAATGCTTTAATAGATTAACAAAATTTGTTCTAGTCTCCCCATTGAAAGATTTTAGTGTATCCAATATTACTTTTCCTAATGCGTCACTTCCGCTAACTGTAAACTCTTTTGGATCTTCTTTAATAAGCTTGATTTTGTTTAAAACTTTGATTTCATCAGCATAAAGATTTCGTCGATGAGTAACCAGTCTTTGAATATTGGTAAGACTTTGTTTTAATTTTGGGGTAAGTGTGATGGCTTGAACCTTTTTTTCAATCCTACTCAAAAAGGGAATTATTGGCCAATCCGAAGTGTAAAAATAGCTTTTCTTTCTAGCTGAAAGTTCAATACTTAATTGTAATAATTCATCTTCGTTAAAATCTATGTCTTTTGAACGGACTAATAGACTTAGTAACTTTGAAAACACATCCTTAACATAATAAGATTCCCTGTGCCATTTATCACTATAGCTAATGTTTTTGTAATGAACCAATAAATGAATTAATTCTTTTTTAAAGGTCTCAGGTCTTTTTTTGAGAGTTTTATAGTGTTCAAGATTGCTAAGCTTTGCCGAATATCCCTCTTTAGTTTCTAAAGCTTCTTTTACAAGCGTATTCAAAAATGAATTAGCTTCATTGTTAATGATAGCTGGCTTTTGAGATTCCTTGTTATCAGAACTAAAAAGCCTTTTAAAAAAATTACTCATACTCTTAACCTCCTACTAATGGTGTTAATTTCAAGAAACTTATTTCAGTCTCAGGACTCACAAGTATTTCTTGGTCATAATCCGTTATTTGTTCATCATCAACAATTACAAAATACCCATTCTTAAGAAAAGCATCTAACGCCACATAAACTTGCTGTTCTGCATCAATGTTCTTATTTTTCTTTACCCTGAACCCATTTAATGTTCTCTCAGTATCACTTGGTTGGATTAATCCTTTAAAGATATCTGGTTTATTCTCGTTATAGGAGTTAACTTCAGATAGAACACGGGCAGTAATGATGTCCTTTAAGGTAGTTCGTTCATTTTCAACTTTAATTCTAATTTCATTGAGAATGTTTCCTGAAGCAGTTTGATCTTTTATTGTAATTGTTGTCATTAGTATATGGAATTTTCAACTTTACTAATCTAATAAAATTATATGAAATATCAGACAAACTCACCTGAAGGTTTCCATAGATACACTAAGTATGTAATACTTCCCTTTTTTTAACCCACATCTTCTCTGTCTTTCCCTAGTACATCACAGACTATTTCTTTATCTTTATTACAAGTTAACATTATTGATTAAATCTAACTTTGCTTACTAGATATGAATTCAGAAGCTCTAAGAAAACTACAAGCCCCGTTAAAAGAAAAATACCGGGAACAGCCACAAACGGCTAAAATAACCTTAAAAGCAGAGGGCAATATAGGTACTGGCATTTCTTGTAAAGTTGATACTGGACGTGCCTTGGTAGAAGCTGGATTGCACCCAGCTACCGGAGGGAATGGCATGTTAGCCTGTTCTGGCGATCTGCTTCTTGAAGCCCTAGTTGCTTGCGCCGGTGTTACACTGCAAGCAGTTGCAACGGCCATTGGCATTTCCATTCGTAACGGACAGGTTAAGGCTGAAGGCGATCTGGATTTTCGCGGTACTCTGGGAGTTTCCAAAGAGGCTTCTGTTGGTTTTGAAAGCATTCGCCTTTCCTTTGTTTTGGATTGTGACGCTACCGAAGAGCAAATGCAAAGTCTGGCCAAATTAACAGAACGCTACTGTGTAGTCTATCAAACCTTAACAAAAGGGGTTCAGGTCCAGTCCTCTTATAGTAAATTACATTAAGGCATCTTTAACCACAAGTTATGTCCTTAAACGTATTACATAAGCTATCTGATTTTCTGGAACATACCTCCAAAATGCCCGCTTTATTCTTGGGACATGGTAGCCCTATGAATGCTATCGAAGAAAACGAATTTGTAGAAGGTTTTAGAAATGTAAGCAAATCCATACCCAAACCCAAAGCCATTGTATGTATTTCTGCCCATTGGGAGACCAAAGGCACCCATGTAACGGCTATGGAAAACCCTAGAACTATTCATGACTTTGGCGGTTTTCCCAGAGCACTTTTTGAGGTACAATACCCTGCTCCCGGGAGTCCAGAACTAGCAAAGCAGACCAAGCAGCTTATCAAAAAAACAACGGTTGGACTCGATACGCACTGGGGATTAGATCACGGTGCATGGAGCGTAATAAAACACCTGTATCCTGAAGCAGATGTACCTGTTATTCAGTTGAGCTTGGATCGCACCAAACCCGCGCAATACCATTTTGAACTCGCCAAAGAACTATCAATACTCCGAAAAAAAGGTCTTCTGATAGTGGGTAGCGGCAACACTGTTCACAACTTAGGGCTCGTAGCCTGGCATAAATTATCGGGAACACCTTTTGCTTTCGACTGGGCTATAGAGGCAAACGAAAAGATGAAAGATTTTATACTAAAAGAAGACTTCAACAGCCTCATCGACTATAAAGCACAGGGCAAAGCCTTTGAGCTTGCCATTCCTACACCAGAACATTATTTGCCTTTATTATATACCTTAGCACTAAAAGAAAATCAAGATGAAATCACCCTCTTTAATGACCAACCCGTAGGTGGGTCTTTGTCTATGACCTCAGTAAAGCTATCATAAACACATTGTTATCCCTTAAAGGCTGTTAGGTAGTTCGCCTAAACATTGGAAACGACACTTATAAAACCAACTATTAAAATAAGAACCAATACAAAACTCCTAAATTGTTCTTGAGAAATATTATTTAATATTCTTTTACCAATCCAAGTACCCAAAATACTTACTACAATTAAAATAGGAATGAGATACAAATCGCGTTTATGCATATACCCATTAAAATAATAAATAATAGAACGGCTAAAATCTACGCCAAAATCTATAATGGCCGATGTTGCTATAAATTTATCTTTCTCAATCTTAAAGGCCGCTAAAGTAATTCCTCTAATAGCACCACCAGTCCCTAGCAAACCTGCACTTAATCCGGACAAGGCTCCTCCAATCATAGCATTTTTCGCTTTTGGCTTAACAGCTAACTCCCTAAACATTAGAAACAATAAACTCAACCCTATCAAAAAACCTCCCAATATATAGGTTAATATTTTAGGGTCTAAAAACTTACTAAAGTAAGCTCCAACAGAAACAAACACAACAGCAGGAATACCTAAAGTCAACACAATTTTCTTGTCAAAACCTTTTCTAAACAAAACAATTTTAGACATATTACTCGATAAATGGTATAATGCCGTAATTCCTAAAACAGATTGAAAATCGAAAAAAAAGTTAGCAATAGGCACAAAAAAAACTGAAGAACCAAAGCCTCCAACAGTTCCTAACACCTCTGCTAATAGCGACAGTATAACAAAAACCGGAAGATATTTTAAGAGCATATGGAATACCAGTTAGAGGGGTTGTTTTTATAGCGATTCATTTTTCAATAATATGTTCCTTTTCTAAGGCCTTAATTACGGCCTTAACATATAAATCTATGGTTTCTTTCATATCTGTTGGATCAACAAGATCATAAAATCCCGTCCATACCAAATTAGATCTTCCTACTTTCTCTAAATGATAAAGTGAGGTTTCGATAGTATACACCTTATATCGCGTATAGTAATCCTGATTAAAAAGGGCTTCTTGGTATAGTAAATAATACCCTATAAATTTTCTTAAGCGATAGTCTGTTTTTGCCGACTTACTACTATACGATGCTTTTTCATTAACCCCCTTAACTGCCGACATCAATACTGTATCGTACCCAACCGAGAGTAAGGTGTCAACCTGAGCTTTAATTTCCGCTTCTGTTCGCTTTGCATCATGAAATACACTTTCAAATGCAACAACACTTTGCATTGTATTAATTTTGTATGCATTAAGAGCATTTGCCAATTGAAATTCAAACGCCTTTCGCGCCTCTAAATTAGGTGTTACACCTATAACCAAAACTCTTTTGGGGCTAATTGTTTTGTACTCCAAGTTTCGCCAATGATCGGTCAGCTTTGCTGATGAACACGACAACCCCAACGAACAAACCATAAGCCCCACTAGAAATTTCATCATTAAGATTTTTAAACATGCTATTGAAGTAAGCGCTTTTGCTTACCCTCTTTTATAATATTCTTAATAAGGGCAAATAAACTTTTTTTCAACGTTTTGTAACGTTTCATAAAATCACCCATCTCCAAAATAAGAGCCCTGTGTGCTTCTTTATACCGTACTTCTTCCTCTGGTTGATCAATACCATCTACCATTACTTCCAGTTCCTTTTCATGCTTTTTAACAGCCCCTATTAATGTTTTGGTTTCAAGCTGTAAAGCGCTTAACCTATCTATTAGCTCTTTGCTATCCTTATAATGTTTGGAATCTATAAGTTGTAAGGTATAGGAAACCACCAAATCATCAAAGAACAACTGTTCGTCGTTCACGAAATTAAGTTCGGATAGCCATTCTCGTGAAGCATTATGCATAACCTCTGCATTTAACCATACTTCGTACTTGGCATTATCGTTTATTGTTTTCATTGGTTTTAAATTTTATAGTCCTTAATTAGTATTTATAATATTTGTTCTAACTTTCTTAACTAACCAAAGAAGCAGAAAACAATGTCTTTATCGGAGCCGACATTACTTTCTGCTTCATCCATTTAGTTTTTAAATAATTTGAATACCGTTAAGATCAAATTACTTCGATCACCTTTTTTGGAGGTGCCTGTCTTTCTTTTTTCTTTAAAAGATTTAATCTTAAAATACCATTCTTGTAAGTCGCATTAACTTTGTTTTCGGGATCAACATTATCTGGCAACCTTAATGATCTTTTAAAAGCATCGTAACTAAACTCCTTACGGATATAGTCTTCTTCTTTTTCTTCAGTTTCATGTTGCTTTTCTGCACTAACGCTTAGCATGCTATCGTTAATGGTTATTTCAAAATCTTTTTTAGAAAAACCAGGAGCGGCGAATTCAACCTCGAAATCATTTTCGTGCTCTTTTATATTCATTTCGGGCATTAAACTGTCTTCTACGAAGAAATCGTCGTTAAAAAAATCATCAGAACTCAAAAAGCTCTTCAAGCCACTATTACTCCAAGGGAATAATCTGTTTCGATTGTTAAATTTAATAAGTGTCATTGGTCATATATTTTAAGTTAAACTTGATTTCCTGCACCTAATGTATCTATTGAAATTGGTTTGTACAATGATATATATCAGACACTTGCATTTTAATTAAAAATAATGGCTTCTGTAATTTTTAAAATTTATGGAATCGGTTCTTTTTCCCAACTAAACTGTCAGTGTTACCACTTCATACAATTTAGGAATTAACACCTGCCAATGGAATGTGTCCCTAATTTTTACCCTAAAAGCATTGAGTGCTTCAGGCTCACCGTGAACCAAAAAAACTTTCTCCGGAATGTTTTTAATAAGGGCAAGCCAATTTATAAGTTCTTGTTGATCGGCATGAGCAGATAAACTCTCAATACTTTTAACACTTGCTTTCACAGGATAATATTTCCCATAAAACTTAATTTCGTGTACTCCAGACAACAATTGATGTCCTCGTGTTCCTTCGGCCTGATAACCCACCAACAAAACTGTTGTTAAGGGATCGTCTATAAGTTGCTGTAAATAGGTTAACACCCGTCCGCCCGTAACCATACCGCTGCCTGCTATAACTATTTTAGAACGCTTGTCGTCAACCGTTTCCCAGGTTTCTTTATACGATTCAATAATATTAACATGGCTGTACATGCTTCTATAATCGGCATCAGAAAGTTTATGCCACTTTGTAAACCTATTAAATACTTCCAGTACGTTATTCCCCATCGGGCTGTCAACAAAGACAGGCACATTAGGTATTTTATTCTTTTTATACAGTTTCCAAAGGATATACATTAAGGTCTGTAAACGCTCTACCGCAAAACTTGGGATTACCAAATTACCATGTTTATGAAACGTTTCATTAATTATATGAGCCAGTACCGCTTCGACATTTTCTTTGGGGTGCAGTTTATTACCGTAGGTACTTTCAATAAATATATAATCTGCCCATTCTGGTCTTTTAGGGGCATCAAGTAAATAGTCATTATTTCTTCCAATATCTCCTGAAAAGACAAAACGCTTGCCCTTAATATCCAATTCTATAAAAGTAGCCCCGATAATATGCCCATTAAGCTTAAAACGGCACGAAATATTTTCAGACAAGACCATCCATTTATCTACAACCCCCTCCTGAAAAAGGCTTAGTGTTTTTTCAACATCATATGCAGTAAACAAAGGCAATGCTGGATCATGTTTTGTATATCCTTCCTGATTAGCCTTTTTGGCTTCCTCGGCATATATCTTAGCACTGTCCCTTAAAATAATTTCTGCAATAGACAAAGTAGGAGCTGTTCCAATAATTGCTCCCTCAAAGCCTTGTTGGATTAATCGAGGTAAATAGCCTACATGATCCAGGTGTCCATGAGTTAACAACACCACATCAACAGCTGGAACATCAATTGGAAGACGCTCCCAGTTTAACTGTCTTAGCTCCTTAAGCCCCTGAAACATCCCGCAATCGATCAGGATGTTCTTTTCAGAAGTTTCTATAAGAAATTTTGATCCAGTAACTGTCCCCGACGCTCCTAAAAAATGAACTTTCACATGCGCATCCATATCCTATCATTTGTGGCACAGCATTTTTATTTCACCCAGCACTTTATCCTTTCTTACATCAGACAGACCTAAATGATCTAAATAAAAAGCATTGTCTACCAATTCTCTAAACAACACAACACCCCTACTTAACAAAAACTGCTTCTCATTATTGGTTAACAAGGTTGAAACTGTAATAGGATAGAGTCCCAACCTATCTATTCTATCTTTTAAACCATTATCTTTGGGATAATCCCAACTTAGTAAATACAAATTTGCGCATGTGCCATAGGCTATCGCATCTTTGGTAAATCGGGTGTTCGTTACAACCCATCCCTGGGTTAATTTGCCTTTGTTTGTTATAACTTCCCAATTGGCTTTCACATCGTTATACCTGCTATGAATGTACAATGGTATCTTAACATTACAATTAAGCCCTTGTTCGCCATGAAATTTACACTCCACTAAAATAGACTCGTTGTTTTTTTGGGCTATAACATCTATTTCATGAGAAACACATACTCCCTTTAAAATGCTTCCTATCTCAACTTCGTATCCTGAGTATTTTAAAATAGCTCCTATAAACCGTTCAAAGGGAAATCCTGTTGGCCCCAATTCGTAAATTGCCCTTTTTAGTTTATACTTAGAAGCCAGATAACTTTTTTTACTCTTAAGCAAAGCATAGGCTCTATTATAAATTTCTTTTGTTGAAATGCCATGATACAATTCATCGCGAACCACGTCTATAATCTTTGATACTGTTTCGTTATCGGCTCCAGAATACCTTAAGGACCGCCGTAACTTTTCCAATGAAAACTTTACTTTCTCCCCAGAAGATTTTATGATATCTATAGTTTTTGCTTTCATAGGACATTCAATCCTTTTTACAAACTTAACACGTACCTTAAAAAGTTACGAAACTATGGCGCTACACCCTATTCTGGAATCACCAAGAAAGGTATTTTTAGATGAAAGCCAATTTTTTCAATAACAGCTTCTTTTACAATATTTTCAATAAAACCGTGCTTGTAATTAAGCATGACTAGAATTTCTATGTCCAATTCCTCTATAAAGTCATTAATTTCTTCGGCTTTCTTTGCATATTTGGGCATCCAGTGAAAACTATGGTCGCAATCCTCTAAATAACCTTTTAGTTTACTCAGGTTATAGGTTTGTACCTCACTTAGCTTCTCTTCAACATTAATATGTACTATCCTAATCTTAGAATTGTACAAATCGGCCAATTGTTTTAGTGGATCTATCTCTTTGTCACTATAAAACCGAGTAAAGTCTGTAGGGAATGCTATTTGCTTAGGTATTAAAAATTCGTAAGCTTCGGGCACAATTAAAACAGGGCAAATCCGCATAGCCTTAATAATATTTACCGTATTGCTCCCAAAGAAAATCTCCTTTACCCCAGATGATCCTTTAGTTCCCATAACAATCAAATCGATATGGTATTTTGCAACAGCCATATCTATAGCATCCTTTAGCGTTTTAGTGCTTAAAATAATCTTAAAGTCATGGTTTGCATTGGTATTGGTCTTTTCTGCCAGATCCTTTAAATCTTCTAACTCCTTCAAAGCAGCATCGTTAACTGTTTTTGCTAGCTTGTTAGACAGATCGTACATGGTAGGCATCTTAATGGCTGTTGAATTTAAAAAATAGAAGGTACAGACTTCATCTGCATAAAGTTTCATAACATAAACAGCAGCGCTCCAGGAATTATCTGAGAAATCGGTTGGTAATAAAATGTGTCGTTCCATAACTTAAATTTATTTGTTTTTTGAAGGGATTACTAAAAACGGGACTTTTAGATGAAATCCTATTTGATTTATTTTTGATTTAAAGAATATATTCTCAAAAAAAGAATGCTTATTATTAATCATGGTTAATAAATTAACCCTTGTACTTAATTGAAAATTAGCAATGGCCTCTTGTACCGTTTGGTTACTTACACTATGAAACACATGAGGCACTTTTTTTATTAAACTTTCCAGCTTTTGTTTATTGCTTTTTTGATTGTCGGACAGGTCATAACCATACGACACGTTTAAAACATGAACTTTAGAGCCATACAAACTCGCAGTCTCAATTATGGGCTGTAGTTGACGTTCATCATAATCTATTTCATAGTCTGTTGGGAATAAGATATCCTGCGGATGTTCAAAAGTAAAATCCTTAGGTATTGCTAATACAGGACAGGTCATATTCTTAAAAACATGTACAGTATTGGAGCCAAACAATACTTCTTTAGCCCCAGTTGCCCCTGTAGTTCCCATTACTATATAATTAATATTCTTTTCGCTAACAATATCCTTAATTTCTGGTATTAAGGTGTTAAATGCTGAAATGCTCTCAAAACTGTGATTGGCGTTGCGAAATGTTTCATTAATTTTATTTTCCAACGCACTTAACGCTTCTAAGGAGGCTTCTCTTACAGCATCCCCCAAACCATATTGAGCTGGATTAGCCAGCACATATTCAACATGGTATACTACAGGCGTATAGGTATTTAACAAATAAAATCGACAAATATCATGTTTAAAAAACTGTAACGCATAAGCTATGGCATTCCAGGAATTTTCAGAAAAATCGGTGGGAAGCAATATCTTTTTCATGACATTATTCTTTAAGTTAGTGTTTTAATCTCTTTTTGTGTTTTGTAATGCCAAAAACGGCATGTTTAAATTCAAGCTCAATGTATCTATAATGGATTCATTAAGTATATTTTCTAAGAAAGAATGTCTGGTATTAACCATAACCAACATATCTATATTATTTCCCTTAATATACTCATAAATAGCATGTTTTATATTTCTACTTTTTACAACCTTAAAATGTACTTCATTTTTATAAAGTTCTTCCTTTATAAATCTCTTATTATCTTCTTGTCGTAAAGAAAGCTTACTGCTTTTGGAAATATAGAGTACATCAATGGCTGCCCTAAACGGAGAAGCCATTTCACACAGCAACTTTAATTCTCTTCTTTTGTACGGAATCATGTAATTGGTCGGAAAAAGGATATGCTCTGGTTGTTGATACTTATAATGTTGGGGAATAACCAAAACTGGGCATTGTACATATCTTAAAATTTGTAGTGTATAACTACCAAAGGTTATTTTTTTATTATTTGTTTTACCTCTGGTTGCCATCACAATGATATCAATATTTTGTGCTTCCACTATACCATCAATGAGATCAACTAGTAGGTCATTTGACGAAACACCATGAAACGTATGTTTAGGGTTCGTAGCGTGGGCACTCATGTTCGCTATTAATTCTTGGAGTCGCTCTTTAGATTTATTGGATACTTTTTTTGTTACTACTGGTAAATTATCCCGGGTTAGTAGTGATTCGTCTTCATAAATTTCATCTTGATAGGCATGCACTATATAAAACTCACTGATTTGGTACTTGAACAATTGCATAGCATAGACCAATGCGTTCATCGCATTATCTGAAAAATCGGTAGGGATCAATACTTTTCTCATGACTATACTATTATTCTTTTAAAATTAAATAAGCTATATTCTAAAAACAATGATATTTGTCAGATAGGCATCAGCCATTCAAAATCGAATTGTTTGTTCTTTCAATGCCTTTCATGCAGTACCAAAAAAGGAATATCTGTGTGGTAACTGATGTTTTCTACATTTGAATGGAATAGGATCTGTTGAAAATAGTTTAGGTTTTTTGCCACCATAACCACCATATTAACACCTCTACTTTCTACAAAACACTGAATGGCATCCTCTATTTTTTTATTGGTTAAAAAATGAAAGCTAAAGTCATAATAACTAAAGTAATCTTTCAATAATTCTTTAGTGTTTTCCTGATCGCTATTTAACTCCGAATGTCTTTTACTAACGTGAACTATCCGCAAGGTTGCCTTATAACGTTCTAAAATATCGAGAACGGGTTGTAAGGTATCAATATGGTAAAACAAATGAAAATCGGTCGGAAAAGCTACCTCTTTAGGCCTCGTAAAAGTGGCATTCTCTGGTACAACCAATGTTGTACACCGCACTTTTGTTATTACATCACCTGTGTTGCTCCCTGCAATTATTTTTGGTAAACCGGAAGCGCCTTTTGTCCCCATAACAATCAAGTCTATGCGATTTTCATCGACATGCTTACGAATCGAATCTATAAAAAAATCATGATCGGTTTGTGCATAAAATTTATATGATTTGTTAGAAGAGCATTCTAATGAGATACGTTTTAAAATGTTTCGTAACTTGTTCTTAGCTGGCTTGGTATATATTGCCTCTATAACCTCTGGCGTTTGGATATAGTCATCTTCTTCCGTTATAATATTGTTTAAACGGTTAACATGGAGTAAATAAAAGTTACACTCATTATTTTCAAAAAAATTCAGAGCATATTTTATGGCATTCCACGAATTATCCGAAAAATCTGTTGGCAATAAAATATTTTTCACCTAATAGCACTTTTATTCATTAAAAGTAGTGCTACATCTATTGAAACAAAATGATATTCATCAGATTTGGTTCTTAAACTTGCCAGCAAATACTTTGAAGCTTTTTGATGTCCAAAATCTTGATATTACGCCCTTCTATTTCAATAATCCCCTGCTTTTTAAAATGGGTCATGGTACGTATCAAGGTTTCGGTAGCGATACCTGCCACACTTGCTAAATCACTACGGGATATCTTTATTGGATCTTCTGAGCTTGGATTCATTTTCTTTGCAAATTGTAAAATAGTGGCTGCTGTTTTCTTATTTACCGAACCATAAGCCATATGCAACAGTTGTTCTTTTAGCCCGGAAAGGTTTTCTGTGAGCAGCTGTATAAATTCTAAAGTTACCTTGTAATTGTCACTCAAAAGTGACATAAGATCGGTTTTAGAAATCCCCGTGAGTTCTGTTACTTTTAAAGTCTCTGCTGTTTCCTTATAGGGCACACTTTCTGTAAGCGAAGTAAACCCAAATATATCATTTTCTTTGTATAGAGCAGTAATCAATTCTTTACCCTGCTCATCCAATTTATAAGATTTTACAAGCCCCTTTTTAACTAAATAGATATAATTAGAATTATTCCCTTCTCTATAAATGACCTCATCCTTTCGAACGTCGAAGTGTTGTCCATTATCCTCAAATACTTTTATTAAATCGTCAAACACCTTTATTTCGGTACTTTCCTCCTGTATTGGCTCTGGGGTTTTGCTTCTCAAATCTTTTAAAATAGCCGCCTTTGCTAACCTGCTTTTAATAGCACTAATAAGTTCTTCTTCACTAAAAGGTTTGGTTATATAATCATCGGCTCCCATATCCATACCTCTTCTTACATCAGCGTGTTCTGTTTTGGCCGAAAGAAAAATAAAAGGAATGTGTTGGGTTTTCTTGTTTTTAGAAAGGGTCTGTAATACACCATAGCCGTCCAACTCTGGCATCATAATATCACAAATTATAAGATCTGGGAAGTATTTCAATGCTGCCGATACCCCTATTTTTCCATTAGCAACTGCTATAACCTTATAATTGTTGAGCTCAAATAATTCAACGGTGTTTTCTCTTAAAACCACATCGTCTTCTATCAATAATATGCTTTTCATAATATTGCTTTGTTAGGAATGGTCACAATAAATGTTGTCCCTTTATGCTCTATACTTTTAAAGGAGATTGTTCCTTTCAAGTTTTCCAGATGATCTTTCACTATACTAAGTCCGATACCCGTACCTTGAATATTAAGCACATTTTCTGCCCTAAAATAGCGCTGAAAAATATTCTTTTGCTCAGCTACTGGAATACCTACACCTTGGTCTTCTACCTTAAATGTTGTTTGACTTTTATCCTGTTTTATTTCGATATCTATAACCGAATGCTCAGGCGAATACTTCAAAGCATTATACACCAGGTTAAATAATATAAGTTCTATAATCTTTTCGTCTTGGTATAAAGAAAACTCATCGATGTTTTGGGGATAATTTATTTTCTGTCCTTCTTTGAGTAGCATGTTACAACTATAAACAACTTCATTAACCACTTTACTCAATTTAAAATCACTGAATTTATAATTTACCTTACCTGTTTCCAGTTTTTCAATAGATAAAAAGTCATTTAAAATACTATTTAAATAATGTACTTTGTCCGTTATAATACCAATATGCCTGTCTCGCCTTTCTTGTTCTTCCTCCAATTTGTACTTGCCTAACAAAGTAGCTGAAGTTAAAATACCACTTAAAGGTGTTTTAAACTCATGCGAAACCAACGACAAAAATTTGGTTTTAAGCTCGTTTATTTCTTTTTCTTTACTAAGTGCTTCCTGTAACTGCTTTGTTCTTTTATGTACAGTATTCTCCAATTTCATCAAGTAACTTTTTCGTTCGGTGATATCCAAAATAATGGCAACAAAAACAGCTCTATCACCTAAATAGGATACTTGTAAATGCACTTCTACGGGATAGGTTGATCCATCCTTACGTTTATGAATTGTCTCAAACTCTAACTTATCTTCTTCCTTACTAAGCAGTGGCGCTATAGTCTTTCTAAATGCCTCTTCGGTATACTCCGGTTTTAAATCTATAGGAGTCATATCTTTTAAAGCTTCCATCGTAAAACCGATATTCCTTTGCGCACCATAATTCACATTTAAAAAGTGTAATGTCCTGGCATCAAAAACGTATATTTCGTTTAAGGATTCATTTAAAATAGTCGCTAAATGAAGCCGTTCGTCTTCGGTTTTTCTCTGAAGCGTTACATCGTTTTGAATACCTATAAAATTCGTTACTTCACCATTATTATTCGTTATTGGAGTAATAAATAAGCGGTTCCAGAACATAGTCCCGTCCTTTTTATAATTGCGCAATGTAACCTGACAGCTTTCGCCATTTTTAATGGCTTCTCTCAACGTTCCTAGAACATCTTGCTTGGTATCGGTCCCTTGTAAAAACCGACAATTTTTATTTAACACCTCTTCTTGAGAATAACCAGTAAGTTCCTGGAAAGCAGTATTGCAATATATTATCGGATTATCGGGTTTTAAGGCATCTGTTATAAGGATCCCATTACTTGCAGATTGCAATGCCATATTCCTTAGCATCAAACTCCTCTCTATCTCTTTTTTTGAGGAAATATCTTTAACCAAAGCCATTATAAGCCTAGCCCCGTCCATATTAATGGGATGCAACTCCACTTCAATAGGGAATATATCACCTGTTTTATGCATTCCATAAACATCAACCATTGCTTCTCCCATTTTACGAGACACCTGTTTTTCAATAAATGCATTGAAATAAACATGATGAGAAGCATGATAGGTTTCCGGAATAAGAATATTAAGAGACTTTCCTTCTAGTTCCCCATCAGAATACCCAAAAAAACGATTGGCAGATGCATTAACCCGCACGATCTCCTGATGGTTATTCACTATAATAACCCCCTCATAAACCGCTTCTAAAAGCACATCAAATATTTCTTTTTCTGCTTTGGTCATACTTAATACATGAGCCCATTAAAAGTACGAAAAAAAAGATACTTGAACGTATGAGAACTGACCAATATCATATACCATACAATGGTTTGTATGTACCTTTATTACATCAATTAATGTTTAGTAAAATGAATGCTATCAAGAACATGACATTACAGTTTTACCAAAACCTTGGAAAGTTATTTTATGCCATTGCAGCAGCAGATCGGGTTGTGGAAACCAAGGAATTTGAAACGCTGAAAGAGCTTGTAAAAAATCAGTGGCTTGAGGTCGACGACATTAATGATGCCTTTGGCTCCGATGCTGCCTATCAGATAGAAATTGTTTTTGACTGGCTCAACACCCATGAAACAGAGCTTAGCATTGAAAAATACTTTAACGATTTTATAGCCTATAAAAATGAACAAAAGCATTTATTTACAGATGCCGTAAATAAATTAATAATTAGAACAGCAAGTGCTATTGCTGCTTCGTTTTCAGGAATTAACAAATCGGAACTCATTTTACTGGCCAAACTTGATATGGAATTAAAGAAGTAAGCTAAAAACCATTACATTTATAAATCGCTTTGGACAAAAAAATATTGAATATCCGTTATGTGACATAAAGTAAAAACAGAGCTTTGTCATACTATGTTCCGACATGCTCAAAACAGGCTTTGGAGGAATCTCTTAAACAATCTTATATAATTTAAAGATTCTTCGCCACGCTCCGTTCTAAATGACAGCATGCAAATTATTACTAATAATGGATACTCATAAAAACATATAAATACCCTAATACTATAAACAATGAAAAGTAGCTTTGAGACCATTATAAATTCCAACCAACCAGTTCTCATAGACTTCTTTGCAGACTGGTGCGAGCCTTGTAAAATGCTAGCCCCTATTTTAAAACAGGTAAAAGATGAATTAGGCACCTCTGTAAAGATCATTAAAATTGATGTTGACAAAAACCAAGCCTTGGCCACCAAATATCAGGTACGTGGTGTCCCCACCATGCTATTATTTAAAAATGGCCAACAACTTTGGAGGCAATCGGGCGTACTTCAAAAAAATGATATTATAGCAATTATAAGATCTCATTCATAAACAAAAGCACAGCTCTATGATAAAGCGAACAGTACTTATAAGTATGCTTCTTACTTTTGTTTCCTGCAATACCAGTGTGGATAAAATACTTCCTAAGGAAACGACATTAACCGAATCTGTATACGCCTCCGCTACTATACAGCCGGACAGTCTGTACCAAATCTACGCTGTTGTTTCGGGTATTCTGGACAAGAACCTAGCAGAAGAAGGCACAGTAGTTTCTAAAGACGAAGCTATCATTCAAATCATTAATAACACTCCTAAACTAAACACAGAAAACGCCAGATTAGCATTACAGTTGGCCAGGGAAAATTACAACGGTAAAGATGCTGTTTTACGCAGTATACAAGATGATATGGCCGCAGCTCAACTGAAGCACAATAACGATTCCATTAACTACTTTCGACAAGCAACCCTATGGCAGCAAAACATCGGATCGAAAGCAGAGTATGACAATAAAAAGCTAAATTATGAACTCTCTACAAACACTCTAAAAGCTATTGAAAACAAATACAACCGAACAAAAAATGAATTGCTAACAGCCTTAAAACAAGCGGAAAACAATTATCGAACAACATTAATAACCACCAACGACTTTACTATAAAAAGTAAAATAAAAGGCAAAGTATACGCCCTATATAAAGAACCAGGTGAACTTGTTAATACCATGGAACCATTAGGCGCCATAGGTAGCACAAACAACTTTGTCATTGAAATGTTGGTTGACGAAGTAGATATTGTACGCGTTTCTGCAAACCAAGAAGCAATTATAAGTTTAGATGCTTATCCTAACGAAACATTTACTGCAAGCGTTTCAAAAATATATCCGAAAAAGGATATACGTAACCAAACCTTTAAAGTAGAGGCCATTTTCGATAATGCTCCTAAGGTTGTTTATCCAGGGCTTTCTGGTGAAGCTAACATCATTATTGAAAAAAAAGACAAGGTTCTTACCATTCCCAAAACATACCTGATTGACAACAATAAAGTTGAAACAGACTATGGTTTGGTAACCATAACCACTGGTGCACAAAATCTAGAATTTATAGAGATAAGCTCCGGCATAACTAAAGACACCTACATATATAAACCCAAACAATGACTAACTGGAAAGTTACATTAAACATTGCAAAAACGCACTTGCTCACAAAAATAAAGCAAACTGCAACCGCTGCCCTTGGTGTTACTTTTGGCATTGGTGCTTACATTACATTGGTTTGTTTTATGACTGGACTTAACAAAATGTTAGATGATCTTATACTAAACCAAACCCCACACATCCATATCTACAACGAAATTGAACCTTCAAAAGAGCAACCCATCGAGCAATACGAGGCCTTTAAAAACAGTTTTAATATAATACACTCGGTAAAACCAAAACTAATTCAGAAAAAAATACACAATGCCCTACCCATTATACATTATTTAAATAAAGACACAAACGTACGGGGTGCCCTACCTCAAATTAAAACACAAATATTCTATATAGCTGGATCCATAGAACTAGGGGGTAATCTCAATGGCATAAACGTCTTGGATGAAACCAGGTTATTCAATTTTAAAGATTATATTGTACAGGGATCTCCCGAAATGCTTTACAACAACGACAATGGTATACTACTAGGTGCAGGCATTGCAAAAAAGATGTCTTTATCGGTAGGCGACCGCGTACAGGTAAGCACTATTAAAGGAGACATATTCCCTCTTAAAATAATTGGCCTCTATCAAAGTGGGATAGCAGATATTGATGCTATACAAAGTTTTGCAAACCTAAAAACGGTACAACGTATTTTAGGTGAACCCGAAAATTACATTACCGATATAAATGTAAAACTTTATGATATCGACAAAGCTGAAACCTTGTCCAAAAACATTGAGCAGCAATTCCAACTTAAAGCCATAGACATTAAAACAGCCAACGCCCAGTTTGAAACAGGTTCCTCTATAAGAAACCTGATAACCTATGCGGTTTCTATTACTTTGCTTATCGTTGCGGGCTTTGGCATCTATAATATTTTAAACATGCTCATTTATGAAAAAATGAACGACATTGCCATATTAAAGGCTACTGGTTTTTCTGGCAAAGACGTCCAACACATCTTTATGAGTCAAGCCATGATCATTGGCCTTGTCGGAGGCGTCCTGGGACTACTTATTGGACTTATATTAGTTAACATCATTGATAATATTCCATTTAATACGGAAGCACTTCCAACCATAAAAACATTTCCGGTTAATTTAAAACCGGTATTTTTTCTCATTGGATTTGTATTTGCCATGCTATCTACCTTCTTAGCAGGATATTTACCTGCCAAAAAAGCAAAGAAAATAGATCCCGTAAAAATTATAAGAGGTCAGTAATGAGTACTATTTTAGAAGCCAAGCATATTAACAAATACTTTAGGAAACCCGTATCTTTTCATGTGCTTAAAGACATAAGCTTTAAAATTAACAAAGGAGAGTTTACTTCCATCATGGGTAAATCGGGTTGTGGCAAATCGACGCTACTTTATATTCTTTCTACAATGGACACCGAATACGATGGGGAACTTTTATTAAATAATCGCTTAATTACGGGACAATCCAGAGACCACCTCTCATACATTAGAAACAAACATATTGGATTTGTCTTTCAATTCCATTACCTTTTATCAGAATTCTCGGTATTGGAGAACGTTATGTTACCTGCTAAAAAATTAGGAGAACGATCTTATCAAGAAATTGAACATGATGCCTTTAACAAACTTAAAATGCTCAATATAGAACACTTGGCAAAAAAGAAGGCATCTCGTGTTTCGGGAGGAGAGAAGCAACGCATTGCCATTGCCAGAGCACTTATTAATAACCCTTCCATTATTATGGGGGATGAGCCTACTGGAAATTTAGATAGTTATAATTCTGAAAACGTATTCAATATCTTTAAACAGTTGAGTGAAGAACAGGGCTTATCATTACTTATCGTTACACACGATGAGGATTTTGCTAATAGAACCCATAGGATCATTACTATGGAAGATGGCCGGATCCTGCGTTAAAGGCTTCTTTTTTAATTAAAGCGATCCGACATATGATTGATATTTATCATTTATGCTTTAAATAAATTAACCTACTTTTAAATAGTATCGATGCGTTAACCTTAAAAAAACACATCTATGGCATTTATAGATTACTATAAAATATTAGGTATTTCAAAAAATGCTACCGAAGCCGACATTAAAAAAGCCTATCGGAAATTAGCCCGTAAATACCATCCGGACCTCAATCCAAATGATAAAGCGGCCGAAAAAAAGTTTAAAGAGATTAACGAAGCCAATGAAGTTCTGAGCAACCCGGAAAACAGGAAAAAGTATGATGCTTACGGCGAGCATTGGCAACATGCCGAGGCCTACGAAGCCGCCAAACAGCAACAGCAAAAACAAAGGCAGGGGCAGGGACAACAAACATACTATCAAGGTTCCGGTGATTTCTCAGAAAACGATTTTTCAGAATTCTTTGAAAACATGTTTGGTCATGCCAGAGACCCAAGATCTGGTAGTAGTGTAAAATTTAGGGGACAAGATTTCAATGCCGAATTGCAACTCGACCTAAAAGATGTTTATTCAACCCATAAACGCACCTTAACGGTAAACAATAAAAACATTCGTATTACCATTCCAGCTGGGGTAGAAAATGGACAAGTTATAAAAATTAAAGGTCATGGAGGAAAAGGCCTAAATGGTGGCCCAAACGGTGATCTGTACATCCAGTTTGCCATCACTAATACCTCAAAATTTAAAAGAGATCGGGACAACCTGTATACCACAGTCGATCTGGATCTATATAAAGCCATATTAGGAGGAGAACTTATGGTAAACACCTTTGATGGCAAAGTAAAACTCAACATCAAACCAGAAACTAAAAATGGCGCACAAATTAAACTTAAAGGTAAAGGCTTTCCCAAATATAAAAAAGAGGGACAGTTTGGTGATCTATACATCACATTCACCATAAAATTACCTGAAAAACTTAATGAAAAGGAAAAGACATTATTTAAAGAATTATCAAAACTCAGATAATCATGGACACTCAAAACTTAATTTCCATACAACAATTTTGTTTGCATTACAACGTCCCGAAAAAGTTTATTAGTGCATTGCAAGACTACGATTTAATTGAAATTATTATCGTTAAAGAAGAGCATTACATACATCTTACCCAAATAAACGAAGTTGAAAAAATGATGCGCTTGCATTATGATCTGGATATCAATTTTGCTGGTATTGATGCTATTTATAACCTGTTAAAACAGGTCGATGCCCTAAAGCAAGAAATTAACACCCTTCATAATAAGTTACGACTCTACGAAGATTTTTAAACTATTTAGAATGAACGATTTAGAACAAATAAGGCAATGGATAGCAACACACTCGCTACTATGGAATATCTTTAAATTTATAAGTTTAGCCGTAATTATTCTGGTGCTGATTAAGTTTTCCAGAAAACAATTAAAGAAAAACATTCCAGATACAGCTTTACGTTATAAATCCCAGAAAGGCATCGAAATATTGGGATACATCCTGCTTATCACGCTATCCGTGGTATATTTTACGGGATCGATTAAAGATTTCACGTTACTTCTGGGTTTGGTTACTGCGGGTATGGCCTTTACGCTCCAGGAGCTCATTCTTAGTATAGCCGGCTCCTTATACATTTTCCTGGTGAAAGTCTACAAACCCGGAGACAGGATTGAAATTAACGGCATTAAGGGAGATGTTATCGATGTAGATAGTATTTATACGACCATGATGGAAATAGGACAATGGGTTAGCAGCGATAATTATAGTGGTCGTATTGTAAAACTGAGCAATGCCTTTGTCTTTAAAGGTCCTATTTATAACTATTCGCAAGATTTTCCATTTATTTGGGATGAACTAAACCTACCTATTCGGTACGGTTCAGATATCGAACAGGCAAAATCAATAATTATTAAAATTGCAATTGATATCCTTTCAGATTATACTTCTAAATCGAAAGCACAATGGAAAGAGGTTGTTAATAAATTCTATATTGAAGATGCTCAAGTAGATCCAACTCTTGCCATCACACTAAATGATAACTGGATTCAATTTAACTTAAGATACATTGTTGACTTCAAAAAAAGACGGTTTACAAAACATCTTTTACACGACACTATTAGAAATGCCATCAAACAAACAAATGGCAGTGTACAATTAGCGTCCTCTACCTTAGAACTCATCAAAATACCAAAATTAGAAATAGACGTAAAGGGCAAAAATTCCACTTAAACATGCTTACCTTCAAAAACTTTAATATAGCCGATTGGTTTTCTTTTTACCGCATAGTAGCTGCACCATTTTTATTACTATTTATTTGGTTTGAGCTGCGATTAATCTTCTCTTGGTTTTTATTAATAAGCTATACAACCGATGCCATTGATGGGTATTTAGCTCGAAAACTTAATATATGCAGTCCCAGAGGCTCTCAACTGGACTCATTTGGCGATCAAATTACTTTAATTATTGGACTTGTGGGCTTGCTTTATTTTGAAACAGGTTTTATTAAAACCAACTATACCATTATTCTTATTGCTTTTGTACCCTATATTATACAAATGTTAATTGCATACGCTAAATATGGCAAAGCCACTGCTTTTCACACCTATTTAGCAAAACTATCGGCTATTATACAAAGTGTCTTTATTTTATATGCATTGTTCTTTACTCCAGAATACATCCTATTCTATCTTATGATTGGTATAGGACTTCTGGAAACATTTGAAGAAATCATGCTTATTTTTATGTATAAAGATTGGGCCTCGGATGTAAAAGGGATTTATTGGGCCATCAAAAACAAACACCAACAAAAATCACACTAAAATTTTCTTAACGGCTTGTACTTCATTCGGTTCGTTTACGTTCTCTTTCCATCTTTTTAAAATACCGACGTGTTAAAAAACTATGTTTCAATGCTTCCATATTTTCGTTAAACTTATTAGTGCCTTCATTAATATTTTTAATAGAAGTCTCTAAATCCCTAACAAACACCGAATCGTTGAGTAGGAAATTAATCGCGCCATCACCCGATCTAAAGTCAACCAATGTTGCATTTAGATTGGTTATCACTGCTTTTATATCCTCACTGGAAGTCTCTAAATTTGAAATAGTACGTCGAATCGTATTGGCTTCTATCGTATCATTCAATAAAACACCTGCAACACTATTCCTAAAGTCTATGCTTGTAATTATCGAATCGGCATGTTGCACAGTCCTATGCGCTTCTACGCTAACCCTTTTTAAGTTATTAATGGCTTCCTTTACATTATTGGCTGTTACTGTATCGTTTATAAGCATGCCTATGGTTCCTTTTCCATTTGTAATGGCATTAGTAATCTCTAATAACTTGGCTGTTAACAGCGCGGCATTTTCGTTGGTAACATTTAAAGTATTAAGCATTTCACCAGTGCCTATCTTGGTATACGATTCAATATAGTCTCCTTCTGATATTGGAGCGCCATCACCATTACCGGGAATAATATTGACCAACATATTACCAACCAACCCATCAGAACCTATTGTAGCAATTGCATCTTTTTTTATGTGCTGTTTCATCTTTTCTTCAATAAGCATATCTACACGAATGGTAGAATCGTTAAGCATGACAATTGTTTTTACCGTACCCACATTAATACCTGAATAACGTACATTATTACCCTGCATGAGCCCGTTAACATTATTAAAATTAGCACTGATGCCAAAATTTTTAGCAAACATGTTTTGGCGCTCTCCAATTAAATAAATAGCAACTATAAAAAGAGACAGTCCTATAATCACAAAGACGCCAAGTCTTAATTTTTCGTTAGCTGTTTTTTTCATTGGTTTCTTATATTAATTAATCATTTAAAAAATGCCTGTATTTTTTCATCATCCGATGCTGCCAATTCTTCAAAAGTTCCCTGTGCATAATCAACCCCATCCACAAGTAAAACAATACGTTCAGATACAACACGAGCACAATCGATGTCATGTGTAATAATAAGTGATGATGTTTGATATTGACGTTGCACCCGTCGCATAAGCTCTACGATCTCTTTAGCGGTTATTGGATCCAAACCACTGGTAGGCTCGTCGTACAGGATAATTTTGGGTCTCAAAATTAGTGCTCGTGCCAAGGCTACGCGACGTTGCATTCCGCCAGAAAGCTCTGCTGGCATTAAATCTATTGTGCTTAACAAGCCTACATTTTCAAGAGCTTCCTCTACAAGTTGATCGGTATCACCAATAACGCCTAGCTTGCGTTTATGTCGCCTTAAAGGAAATTCCAAATTCTCCCTTACCGTCATGGAATCGTACAAAGCACTACCCTGAAATAAAAACCCTATTTCAGTACGCAATTCGTCCAGATCCTTTCGATTAAGTGTTGTAATATCTTTATCCATTATTTTAATACTCCCAGAATCGGGTTGCATCAACCCCACCAAACATTTAATCATAACCGATTTACCTGAACCAGACTTACCCATTATAACTAGGTTTTCGCCTTCAAAAAGTTCCAGGTTGAACCCATTTAAAACATCTTTTGATCCGAATCTCTTCTTTAGATCTCTAATTTCGAACATACGTTTCCTCGTTAGTACATCCTCAACTCTGCTTTGTATGTCTTCCAATCGGCTCATCAGTTTTAAATTTCAAAAAATATATCGGTTACAAAAACCGCAATAAAGTCGATAATAAATAACAACATGGATGAAAAAACAACAGCTGAATTAGCTGCTAAACCAACACCTACAGTACCTTTTTCGCAGTAATATCCCTTAAAACACCCAACCAACCCTATAGCAAAACCAAAAAAGTAGGTTTTAACTGTTGCTGGAATAATGTCGCTGAACTGTAAAGCATCAAACACCTTATTAAAATATAATAGAAAGGATACATCGCCTTTTGCATTTTCAATAATGTAAGAGCCATATAGGGCAATAGCATCTCCTAAAATGACTAAAATGGGGAGCATGAATGTAGCTGCCAAAATTCGTGTAACCACCAAATATTTAAAAGGGTTAGTGCCCGAAACTTCCATGGCATCAATTTGTTCGGTAACACGCATAGAGCCTAGCTCGGCTCCTATACCAGAAGCAATACGTCCAGCAAAAGTTAAAGCTATAATTACCGGTCCAATTTCCCTAATTATAGAAATACTCACCATAGAAGGCATCCAGGATTCGGCTCCAAACTCCTCTAAGGTAGGTCTCGTTTGTAACGTTATTACCAAACCTATTATAAAACCAGTAACACCTACCAGTAAAAGCGAACGATTCCCAATATTATAACACTGCCTTAAAAGCTCTTTAAACTCAAATGGCTTTGTAAATACTTCTTTAAAAAACCGACGCATAAAATATGTAAGCTCGCCAATTTCTATGAAAAACGACACTATTTTGTTCGATCTTATCATAAAAATACTGGTTGTGATAACTAAAAGTATTACAAGAAAACTTTATACGAAATGATTAAAGTCATCTAGCATTAGTATTAATTACCAAGAATACTCTTACTAAAGATACAAAGAGTTTTTTACTTATGGTAAAAACAAAAAAGCGCACATTTTAAATGTACGCTCTTTTGTAAAAACCGCAGCCCTTAAGAATCCTATAGTGGCTTTATAATGTAAGTGTATTTTAGGTCTTGAGGTTGAATCTGGTATTCCTTATGCGCCATATGACCCCAACTGTTATCGCCTCCTACACCCATCTGCTTGGCATCGATATTGATATTTACCAAATCACGCTTTTTAATGTCGATGGTATGACGCTGTTGCTTGCTCTCTCCGGCATCAAAATCGTCGTTATACTGATGGTGTGCGCTAAAATTAAACAGATCAACACCTAACACTTCTATACCATGACCTTCATTATTTGTAAAAGACACCCAGCGTACATCGGTTCTGTTTCCATTTTCCTGTGGACGGATATATGGGAAATACAAATCTGAAACGGAAGCCTCATATTCTCCCACTAAAGCAGCCGTATAACGGTCCTGATAATTCTCAAACGGCCCTCTACCAAACCACTTCACTTTCTTGTATTCGTTCTTAATTATAAATGTATTGCCAAACTTTGGAAGCACAGGCAGATCGGATGCCACACCCGATAAACTGGTTTCTACTTGCAAGGCACCGGAGGTATCGATCGTATAATTAATAGTCACCTCTCCTTTTACTGCCGGTAATTCGTATTTGGTCTGTACCTTAACGGTATTATTGGAAGCTGACTTTGCATCTATAGCTATCAACTTCTGCTCTTTGGTTGCTGCTTTCCATACCCCTAATTTCTTAGGCATTCTATAACCAAAATCATTATCGGTGGGGGCTCTCCAAAAATTAGCTTGTATGCCTTCAAGAAGTATATTGCCATTACCATAATCTATGGAGCTAAGGACTCCTGAAACTTTATCAAAAGCAATACTAAAGCCTGTTCCTGATATGGTAACTGTATTATTTTCTGTATTTAACTGTATTGGGGTTCCTCCCTCTTGTAATGCCACATCGGTCTTAGGCTTAGCCAACTCAAATTGTTCGTAAGCTGCTACGTGACCCTGAGGCACTAAATCGGTAGCCGTTTTGGTTTTTGCATAAACATTTAAATGGTATTCGGCATTCTTGTTTTGCAATGCCGGTAAATCTACTTTAACTTTCTTCGATGCATAGGACTCTATATCTAAAGTTGGTAAATCTCCTGATGCTTTCTCTACCCCATTTTCCAATAGTTTCCATGAAAAATCAAAGACATTAAGATTTGTAAAATCGTAAATATTCTTTATTTCTAGTTCTCCAGCCTTTAGGTTTGATGGTTTAAACTTAATGTACTGGTACACTTTTTTAACCTCATAAAGTGATGGGTGCGGGGTTCTGTCGGGATTTACAATACCGTTCAAACAGAAATTCTTATCATTCTGAAAATCAAACCCTCCCAGGTCACCACCATAGGCCCAATACTTCTCTCCATTTTCGTTCTCGGTAAGAAGGCCTTGGTCTACCCAGTCCCAGATAAAGCCTCCCTGCATAATATCGTAAGCTTCGATAACATCCCAATAGTCTTGTAAGTTCCCAACACTATTTCCCATGGCATGGGCATATTCACACGGAATTAAAGGTCGGGTATTCTCTCTTTCGGCATAGCTGATCATATGCTCAATAGTCCAATACATTGGAGGTGTAATATCTGTATTTTCATAGTTTAAAGCCCCTTCGTATTGGGTGGGCCTGGTGTTATCCTGTTCCTTAAGCCATTTATAGGTAGCAAAGAAGTTCTGACCGTTACCGGCCTCGTTCCCTAGCGACCAGGTAACAATACAGGGATGATTCTTATCACGCTGATACATTCTTACGGTTCTGTCCATATGCATGGCCTCCCATTGTGGTAAGTACGCAGGATGCTTTTTTTGCGCTTCCAGATTATTGTCCAATCCCTGGTTTGTAGCTCCCATACCATGGGTTTCAATATTGGCCTCATCGATCACATAGAAACCATAGGTATCACATAACCTGTAGAAAAACGGGTTCTTAGGGTAATGACTGCAACGAATGGCATTCAGGTTATTTTGTTTCATCACTTCCAGGTCTTTCATAGTTAGGGCTTCGGTAACTACATGACCTTCGGTATCACTGTGATCGTGTAAATTGGCACCTTTTATCAGAACAGCCTTTCCATTAACCAAAAACTGACTGTTTTTAATGGTGATGTTTCGGAAACCTACTTTAACGGCTGTAGATTCTCCGTTTACGGTGAGCAACAAAGTATACAGGTTAGGATGCTCCGCATTCCACGTTTTAACATCTGGTATATTTTTAGCAAAATTAACGGTATTGCTTCCTGGTTTTAATGCAATTGTTTTGGTCTCTGCATAGACCTCTTGAGTCCCGTCCAGTAGTTTCACATCTATATCCTTCTCTACAGCTACCTCGGTGTTATTATTTATTTTTAGGGATGCATTAAACACACCATCCCTAAAATCATTAGTCAAATCGGCAATTACTTTAAAATCTCTTAGAGTCACTTTATTGGCTGCATACACATAAACGTCACGCTCAATACCACTCAATCTCCAAAAATCCTGATCCTCCATGTAACTCGCATCAGACCAACGCATCACCTGGACGGCGACATCGTTAGTTCCCGGTTTAACAAATGCGGTTATATTAAATTCGGCTGCCGTTTTACCGCCTTCATTATACCCTACCTGCTGACCGTTTACCCAAATATACATGGCACCGCTTACACCAGCAAAATGCAAATAAATATCTTTACCATTCCAGTTTTCAGGGATTTCAAAATTACGCTTATAACTTCCGTTATTGTTCATGTTATGCGGAATATAGGGCGGATTGGCTGGGAACATGTACTTTACGTTAGTATAAAAGGGAATACCATAACCTTTTATCTCCCAGTTGGAAGGTACATCAATCGTATCCCAACCTTCTAGATTAAAATCGGTTTTATAAAAATCAACCGGTCTTGCCTGAACACTATCGGCATAATAAAAATGCCAGGTGCCATTTAAACTCTTATACCGAGGAGAATTGTTCCAAGATGCATTACCTAACGCCGATTGGGTATCGCTATATCTGTAAAACGAAGCTGTTGGGGCTTCCCTGTTAATTTGAAAAATTTCCGGATTTTCCCATTCTGGATTTTCCCAGTTTCCTGCGGTGTAAATCGGTTTTGTAATATCCTTTTCTTTACATGAAAACAATGATATTAATACTAAAAGTATACATGCATTTTTTAACTTCATTATTAGAGCTCGTTTAATGTTGTTTTATGATTTTACTCCCAAATATACATTATCGCTTATGTTTTAAGAAGTTATCTCCATCAAAACAGGTTCTGCCAAACTGATTTTTAAGGAAAATAAATTTTTCTGTTACAATCGCCACAAGTTTTCTAAAAAAACATGCGCTATTCTAATCATTTTTCAATACCAGTACCTACCAGTTGTTTTTTTATAATCTTTTAACGACTTGGAGATGTCTCACCTATGACATCGTTATTTTTTGACGCCCCATTGTTTATTAGGGGTTGATCCCATACGAAACTCCAGTTTACCACCATTTACAATATCTTTAAACTTTATTTGAAAGTGGTTTAATTTTTTTCCGTTTAATTGAGCGGATTGGATATATATATTTTCTTTAGAATTGTTTTTAGCTTCAATCACGAAGGGCTTTCCTTTATAAAAATCATTATCCAAGTGAATCGTTATTTTTTCGAATAGGGGACTACTAATGTCTATTATTGGTTCGGCTTCACCGCCGCCGTTCATTTCAAAAAATCCCATCGAACTCATAACAAACCAAGCGCCCATTTGCCCTTCATCTTCATCTCCCTCCCAACCGTGGTAGGGTGTAGATCCGTAATAGGTTTCCATAATATCCCTGGTATATTTTTGGGTCAGCCAAGGTTTTCCAGAATAATTGAATAGCCAGGCAGCTTGCATGTTCACCTGGTTACCCTGATTTATATAATATTCGGACTTTTGCCCTCCTGTTCTGTCCAGCGCATGTGCTGCATATTTATGTGCTTTAGAGGCTTCGAAACCATGTTCCAATCGGTCATTAAACAAGTCTTTTCCAACCATGTTAACCACACTGAAAATGTCATGTGGCACATACAAAGTATACTGCCAGCCATTGCCTTCTATCAGGTTATCATTATCGAAAGGATTGTAATCTTCTTTCCATTTACCCTGACTGTCTTTTGGCACTATATATTTAAGCTCTGGATGAAAATTATTTTTGTAACTCTCCGAGCGCTTTAAGAAATATTTATAATCCTTTTTATTTCCAATAGCTTTTGCCATTTGTGCCACACACCAATCATCGAAAGCATAATCCAACGTTTTATTGGTCACGCCTAAATCTCTTGGCATATACCCATATTTAATATAGGTATCCAAGGCTACATTACCTACCGACCCACCGCAATCATAACGGCTGCCCTGAACCGTCACATTCTTTTTCATGGCGGCATACAATTTTTCGGGATTTTCAGTATAGATGCCTTTTTGGTAAGCACTCAACATAAGTGCCATTTCATGGGATCCTTCCATAATTCCGGAATACTCCAAACCTGTAGGGCCTTTACCTGTCCAACCAGTTTTTTCGAATAGCTCCAGTTGGGTCAATACCCAATTTTTCATAATATCCGGCGATACCATTGATAGCAATCCATTGAGATTCCAAAACGAATTCCAAAAGGCATCCCCTCCATAAATGTCAACGCCTTTTGGAAGTTGTTGTACATTTTCGCAAGGATCCACATATTTTCCATTTACATCGTTCCATGTTTGTTTGGCTGCATACACACGATACAAATTGGTATAAAACTTTCTTTTATCTTCTTCGGCACCGCCTTCTACTTTAATTGTAGATAGCCGCTTGTTCCATACATCGCGTGCATTTTTTTTCACTGCTTCAATATCCCATCCAAAAGGTTCCATCTCCGTTTTTAAATTCAACCGGGCCTGTTCGACACTAACCAGTGAGATTCCAGAACGCACATAAACCTGCTCTCCTTCCTTCGTGGAATACTTTACAAATGCACCGACATTTCCTTTACCTGTTACTTCATTATTATTACGTTTTAGTTTTGAATCTACCCATGTATTCATACTTTGAAAGGGTTTGTTAAATTGAAGCACAAAACATAATTTATAATCATTAAAGCCACCTGTATGCGACATGGCATAGCCTTCAATTTCTGTATCTGAAACTTTCGTTATTTTGGCATCACTTATATTAAAATTGTATTCAACGGGAAACAACAAATCGATTAATATTCTGGACTCTTTTTTTTCGGGAAAGGTATAACGTTGTAATCCACACCTAGTGGTTACCGCCATTTCTGCCCGTACATCATGATCGTACAAATAGACCGAATAGTATCCCGGAGAAGCCTTTTCAGAATCCTTTAAAATACGTGAATGCGGACCTGCCCCAGCGCCTTTGTAAGGTGAATCGGTGGGCTCGTCGGTAAACGCCAAGTCTGCCGTGGTGGGCATGATACGTAAACCTGCCATGGTCCATGCATGTAGGTGACTAAAACCATCCACACTGTTTATGGCATATTCATAGCCTGCCATCCAGTTATATCCCTGATTGGCGCCCTGGTTATCTGGCCCCAATTGTATCATTCCAAATGGCATAGTCGCATAAGGCCCCAACATCCACCGAGAATTGGAAGTTCCCATAAACACATCGACATAGTCTACTGGTGTTTTATGGGTTTGCCCAAAAACTGAGAACCCAAAGATGAGTGCTATAAAAAATGGTAGTCTGAAGTTTATATTCATTAGTTAATAGTTCTTGATGTTAATTTTATATATAAATTATTTAAATCTTAATATTTTCAATATCTCTATGAAGAAATTATTAATATTATGGTTGTAAACTTGCCCATTCTTTGAGCATTATAATTGATTTAGCTAATACCCCTGCCGACCCCTTAAAATCTGATGATCCTGCTGGTGTTCCATCGATTTTGTACCATTCGTAAAAACCATTGTTAATTAATACTCTATCTACCATAGGCCTCATAAGAACATAGGCTTCCTCAATAAAACCATTTTTTATCAATTGCTGTATCATTCTTCCACCAAACCAAGTCCAATCCCCTCCATTTTGGTATTCATATGGTGCGGATATACCCTTTCCTAAAACTTCGGACGGATAGGGAGGGTAAACAGTTAATCCAATAGAAGGCGCTCCTGAAAGCTTTACATTTTCTACCATGTGGTCAAGAACAGCCGCAATCTCTTTTTTGTTCAACATACTGGCTTCAATAGCTATAGCCGTACCTCCATGATAATGAATGGCATTTTCGTTAAAACTTTCTGGAAAGGGGGAACCTTTTATGTAAATGTGGGGAATAAATTTGTTGTTATTTTCATCCCACAAGTATTTTTTACAGTTTGCTTTGATACTCCTTAAAAGGTTTGTCCACCTTAATTTGTCCTTGGGATCGGAAGCCATTTTCTCCATATTGTCCAAAGCTATAGCTAACATTGCATTATCATAAATATCGATGCTACAATGGGTCAGCTCATCAATATCAACTACATCCCCTCCCTCTACTTGTACATCGCCCCAGTCGAAGGTGGTTGCTCCGGTGATCAAACCATACGTTTTAGAATACCTCTCCTCTAAAAGGCAATCAATAGACAGCTTTAATCGTTCATAGATAGTTTTCCCTACCACCTTTTCCTCTAAAATAGAACGGTCTCCAGTCTTTGTTATATATTTGAAAATAGCCTGAATTAGAGAAGTCTCCTGATCGGTTTCTACGGTATTCTTAAAACCAATATGGCCAGGAGCGGTCTTGGACTCATAAGTATTGGGGTCTCCCCATGTAAAAGCATCCCTTGGGACATAACCATCGAGAAGTTCTCCATTTTCTTGTTGGAAATGAAAGAACATGACCAAATTTTCACGGATAACGTCCACATCATATTCTTCGCACGACAATTCTATAAAAGTATTCAAATCGCGGGACCAAACCATTTGATAACCCGAGCCTGCATAAAAACCTTTTTTCATCAGTTTTCTTGCCAAGTTCTCCACCTTTTGCAACGATTGGTCGGAATTAATCTTTTTAACCAAATCTAAACTCTTGTCACGTAACGAGGCACAGGATATTACAAACACACACACCGCACACAAATACAAATATTTCATTTTAAAAAATTTAACAATATCATATTAATATCTTCAATTGAATCCTGAAACTTGAAAAAATAAGTTCTCATTTATAGCTACTATCATGTGCTTATAGACTTCACCCTTTCTATTTACACTCTTGATTCGCTAAAAACATTCTTATGAAGAGTAATTAATTTGTAATTTTTAAAAGCTGTAAATAATCGTTATTCTTGGCAAAAAGAATACCTGTTTCACCATTTGCCAATCGCATTTTTTTTGCAGCTTTTACCTCTCCTTTTACCATCAATCCACTTTCATAAGGCATTTGCGACTTAAAGTCTCCTTTACCATCTCCTAACAACAGACCACCGTAACTGGCATCTCCTCTTGGCGTCTCAACTTCCGAGCCATATAAATTACCCGCATACACGACATCGGAATGACCATCCTGGTTTATATCGTCTATAACCATGGTATTAATAGCTGCCAACTGTGCAAAACGATCCAAAGGTTTTAATTTGAACTGTCCGTTACCCAAGTTTTCCACATAGCAACTGGCAAAACTTTTTACCTGGTAATGGGTAGACTTTTCTAAATGTTCGGTAGAATAAATATCCTGTAAACTGGCTGTGGCAAACGAATGGTAATCTTTAAACTTAACCTTAATGGCCGGTATTTGCTGTGAGGAACATTCCCTGCCACGCACGGGCACTTGAATACCTTTACTTATGTAACTTAATACGATGTCTTTTTTACCATTGTTATCATAATCGTAAGTGTACAAACTAAATGGTGAATCGGGTTTTGCCTGATATTTATAGTTCTTACCCAAATTACCCATGATAAAATCCTGATCGCCATCGTTATCAAAATCAAAACTTTGCATTCCAAACCACCAACCAGTTGTATCTGAAAAGCCGGCTGCTTCACTGTTGTTTACAAACCTACCATTTTCATTTTTTAAATAGGTAATGCCCATCCATTCTCCTATAATGATCAAATCCTTATGGCTATCACCGTCCATATCTAGCCATTCAGCCTGCGTTACCATTCCCAGATTTAATAAATCGGGGGCTACAGTTGCGGTTACATCTATAAACTTCACTTCTGTGGAAGTGCTTTCATTTTTTAAAATGTAACTTTTGGGGGCTGTTGGGTAATTTCTTGGCGTTATTCTTCCTCCAACAAACAAATCCAAATCGCCATCATTATCATAGTCTGATGCAACTACCGTAGATCCACTTTCGGTCATTTCAGGTAAGGCCTCTGTAGATTTTTCAAAAATCCCATTCCCTTTATTAAGATAGAATCTGTCTTGGTAATAGGCATGCCCCTGTCTGTATTCGTTACCTCCGGAAACCACATAAAGGTCTAACAAACCATCGCCATTGGCATCGAAAAATGTAGCACCAACATCTTCTTGGTTCTTATCATTTTCCCATATTTCAGTTGCTGTTTCAGAGAAGGTTCTATCTGCATTTTGTCGGTACATTTTACCTGAGGCTCTGTTAGCGCCTCCAATATAAAAATCGTCCAACCCGTCGTCGTCTATATCGCCAACAGCCAAGGCGGGACCGTACTGTGAGGTTTTATGTGGTAATAATACCTGATAACGAAAATCATCGAACCAATTTTCTTCATGTTTATACTTTAATTGCGCTGTTTTGGTAATATCTTCAAAATAGGCCTTGGTGGGGTGCTTCGTTTTTTTAGGTTCAGCTAATAACGCATTGGAATAATTAACGCTAAGGGTCTGGTTTGATTTCACATTATGAAGAACCTCTTCCTTTCCATCCTGCCAAAGGACTCTAACCTTTTCTATGATTTCATTCTTTCCAACACCAAAATGCACGATCGGCTCCACCGACGATTGAAAACCCCTGGTTAGTGTCATTTCCTGAAACTGACTATGGGCACCATCTTCAATCCATATTTTGGTTCCCAATCCGAATGCATTCGCCTTAGGCCCTTCTAACTTTAATCTTAAATAATTATTCGATTGGTTTTTGCTTACCTTATTTTCATAGATGGTGCTTCTGTCATCCAGATTGTTTACCACCAAATCTAGATCGCCATCGTTGTCCAAATCGGCATAAGCAACCCCGTTAGAAAATCCTTTTAAATTAACACCCCAACTTTTGGATACATCCGAAAATGTTAAATCTCCGTTGTTTTTAAAGGCATAATTTTCAATTTTCTCAGAAGGTATCTTTTTGGTAAGATCTAGCGGGTTACCGTTTTCAAAATCTTTAACCTCATCACTTCTAAAATAGTCACTATTGTTAATATCTCTTCTTACGCCATTAGTTACGTACAAATCCTTGAACCCATCGTTATCAAAATCGGCAAATAACGCTCCCCAGCTCCAATCTGTTGAGGACACACCTGCTTGTCTTGCAATATCTCCAAAATGAGGCATCCCGACATCATCGATCCCCATATTTAACTGTAAGGTGTTTATAGAGTACTGATGGTGCATATCGTGGTTTACAATATTGTAAAACCGTTCTGGGTTCATACTGTCCATATTCTCTTTGGCACGTCTATAACTTTTGGGCATCATGTCTACCTGGTACAAATCCAATAGACCATCGTTATTAAAATCGGCGACGTCTGATCCCATACCAAAATAAGAGGTATGGTTTGTCAGGTTCAGGTTCTGGTCTGAAAACGTACCGTCCTGATTATTTATCAAAAAATAGTCTGGTGTACTAAAATCATTGGACACATATACATCGGGCCAACCATCTTGATTATAATCTCCAACGGAAACCCCTAAGGACAATCCATATTTATCCAAACCTGATTGTCTTGTTACATCTGTAAATTTACCTATCCCATCATTTCTGTACAATCGGTCACTTCTATGGTATGCTGCTTTATTACGATTGTTTAAAAACTCGGTTATACTGGTACGTGAATCGACAATTGGGTAGTTTATTACATACAGGTCCTGATCGCCATCCTTATCGTAATCGAAAAATACGGCCTGAGTACTATTTCCCATATCGGCCACACCATATTGTTCTGCTGCTTCTGTAAAGGTGGGAACTTCGCCTTCTTTTGCATCATTTATATACAACAAATTTTTTGTCGTGGCCCATTTTCCAGAAACACTTACATAAATATCCAACCAACCATCTTGATTGGCATCTCCCATCGTTACGCCCGTAACCCATCGATCATCCACGGCAACTTTTGCTTCTTCTGTGATATCTTTAAATTTTAAATTGCCTTGGTTTAAGTAGAGTTTATTCTCTACCATATTCCCGGTAAAATAGATATCCTGTAAGCCATCTTTATTTAAATCGCCAATGGCAACACCACCTCCCATATAGATATACATATAGTTGAAGTAGTTGATGGAATCATTCTCGGTAAGATTGTTTTCAAAAGAAACACCAGATTTGTCCACAGGCACTTCAACAAATATCTTCTCATTAACATTCTTAGTAATCTGTTTACAGCAAAAACAACTTATAGCTATAAAAAGCACTCCTATTTTTTTTAGCATTGCATTCATTTTAATTCTTTTTCTTATTCCTAACTAAAGCTATTTATCTAGGTTGTTTGTCAATTAATGATCACCGGAATATTATACCTTTTTATTATTTCAAATAAAGCAAAAGTCTATTTACTTGTATAAATACAAAAACCACAAACCTACCGTTAGGTAAGTTTGTGATCAAAAAGAAACTAAACAACTAAATTATTAACTCAAATTTAATTTCCATATCCTGGGTTCTGCTCTAAGGCATTATTACTCCTTTGAATTTCTTCTCTTGGAATAGGGAACAAATAATAATGATCCCCTGGCCATGCGTTTCTATCGTCTGCTTCAGTAATTTCTCCATAGGTATAGTGAAGTGTTCCTAATAAATCTCCCGGTTGTGCTCCTGTCCAATCCATAGTCACACTGGTTAATCCCCGGACTGTTTTGTCTACATACCCAGGGCCAGCTTTCCAACGCATCAAATCGTAAAAACGGGTATCTTCTAAGTGTAATTCTATCGCTCTCTCATTTCTATAATCTCTCACTAAATCCACTCCAGAACTAGTTATATCTGGCATGTTTACAGAAGCTCTTTGTCGTATTTTATTAATATACTCTCTTGCCAAGGCTTCATCTCCTAAAGCAATTTGACATTCAGCATAGTTTAAATAAAACTCAGCCAATCTCATATAGGGAGTTGCTTGTGCATAGTGATAATCAAAACTAGCACGTGGGCCTTCGAAGTCTAATAATTTCTTAAAAGTATACCCTGTTTGGACTCTCCAGTGAAATGGCGTTAATCCTTTTACCCAATAGGTTTTAGAGTCTCTACCAAAATCGAATAACTCCTGTCCATTAATAGGATCTACAGTATTTGGGTTTTGGTACGGTGGCGCATTATCGGCATTTGGATTGGCATCTTCCCAATATTCATACAACCTAACGGTACTTTTAGAACCATCATTAATGTTGACTGGACCTGCTCCTGGGTATAAAATATAACTATAATATCTTGGATCTCTATTAACATTTGGGTTTTGCGGATCGTATCCTGAAGCTGCATTTACTGTAACTCCATCATCCTCATACGGGTATTCTCCATTTGTTAACTGAAACATATTTACGAAATGCTGTGTAGGCATTAAACGTTGTCTCGCATCAAAACCACTTGGCCAAAAATCGTAATTATACCCCCAATCTGGAATACGATTTTCAGGTGTATAGTCCTTACCAAAGATAATTTCATTTGTTTTAATTGGACGTTTAAACAAATCTTCATGAGTATCATGCAAGGTATAACCCATATCGATGACTGCTTTGATTGCCGTTGCCGCTGCTTGCCATTTTGATTGATCGTTAGATGGGTTGTTTAAAGGGCTTGCCATATACAACAGCATTCTGGCTTTTAACGCCATAGCAGCTCCTTTACTTATTCTCCCAGGATCTGAACTCGCTCCATCAAGCAATTGAATTGCCATATCGCACTCGCTTAACACAAATTGCGCACATTCGTCATAAGTATTTCTTGTTATGTCAAAGGACTCATCATCCAACTGAAAACTAGTAGTAATTAACGGTACGCCTCCGTAGGTTCTAATAAGCTCAAAATACATCCATGCTCTTAGTGCATGTACTTGTCCTTTCATATGATCCAAATCTGTCGGATCTATTTCGGAACCTTCTACCTTTTCAAAAAAGATATTTGCCTTTCTTATATAATCGTACTCCTCTGCCCAAATATTTGTCAGGCTTGTAACGTTATCTGGACTTAACAACCCTTCCAAATAGTCTCTAAATCCTCCTGCTCTATTGTGTGTATCGGGAGCATAGGCTGCAATATCTGTTAATCCAATATAACCGCCTGTTCCTGGACTCCAGGGAGGCTTAATACCGTTATATATATTGTATACATACCCTTGAAGAAATACGGGATCATTAAATACATTCCCTTCTGACAATGTATCCAGTGGTTGCTTGTCTAAGATGTCTTCACTACAGGAATTTAATGTAGCTAACAATACAACAGTTAAAAGAGTATACACGCTCTTAACTATATTGCTTTTTATTATTCTATTCTTATTTTTCATTTGATTTGCCATATTTATTTTAAAAAGTAACATTAAGTCCCAACGTCATATTCTTCATATTTGGATAGCCCCCTCCATTTCCTAAAAGGAATTCTGGATCGCCTGCCCCATACTTTTCTAAACTATTGAAGATCATAAACAGGTTTTCTCCAGAAAAGTAGAGTCTTAAGTTTGTTAAGCCCACTCTGGAAATAACATCTTTAGGCAAGTTATACCCTAATTCTATCGATTTAAAACGTAACCAGTTAGATGTTCGATACCAAAAATCATTGTTTGCAGCTCCTGTTCCTGTTGCTCGAATTCGTGGCAATACAGCATTTGTATTGTCCAAATCGTAACTATTATTGGCTACATAAGCAAGACCATTTCCTGCGGCTCCGGAATTAAATCCATTACTTAAACGAAACTTAGCTCCGCTTTGGCCTTGAAATAGCATGGTTAAATCAAAATTCTTATAGTCTAAGCCTGCTGTTAAACCGAAGTTTGTCTTCGGAAATGCGCTTACAAAATTTCTATATCTATCGTTCCCATTAATTTCACCATCATCATTTAGATCGGCAAAAATCAGATCTCCTAAACCGGCTCCCGGATAATTTACATTGTTATCCAGATCGGCCTGGGTTCTGTAAATCCCAATTGCTTTATACATTAGTTCTGACCCCAAAGGCCTGCCTTCCAACTTCTGGTATTCTTCAGCCTGCGGTACTTCATCAAAATAAATGATCTTATTCTCGTTAAATGAGAAGTTTCCACTAAGCCTTAAATTAAACTCACCAAAATTCTGCTTATAACCTGCCTGTAATTCTATACCTTGGCTTTCCATTTCCCCAATGTTTTCATCAGGAAGGGATAAGCCTGTATAAGTTGGAATGGACGCTTGGCGCGCACCTAATATATCAGTGGTCTTTGACTTATAAATATCAACTTCAAAAGTTAGCTTATTCTTTAAAAACCCTAATTCCAAACCTATATCGGTAGTTTCTGTTACTTCCCAGGTAATATTAGGGTTTGGTGTTGTAGTTGCTGCTATACCACGTTGATCACTACCACTAACAACCCATCCACTGGCATAACCAAAGGCACCAATATACTGGAACGGATCTACCCTATCGTTACCCAATTGTCCCCATGAGGCTCTTATCTTAAAGTTGCTAAACGCATCCGGTATAAAACTTTCTTTACTAAGTGTCCATCCTGCTGAAACACCGGGGAAAAAGCCCCAACGCGTTTCTTTCGGGAATATTGGAGAGCCATCGTATCTAAAATTAAAGCCTAAAAAGTACTTTCCGTCAAAATCGTAACTTAACCGACCAAAATAGTTTTGTCTTGCATCTTCGGAAGCACCACCATAGGCACCCCAATTAGCACGATCTTGACTTCCCGCATTTAACTGATCTATTAAAGGCGAAGGATAACCTAAGCGTGAAGCCAGAAAATTATTAGTCTTGTACTCCATTTGCTCGAAAGCTACAAACGCATCGATGTTGTGAAGGTCATTGATTGTTGTTTTATACCCTAACTTTGTGTTGAAAGTAACCCTTAAACTTTGAGCAAAATCTTCAGTTAAACCAATATCTTCAACAGTTCTGGATGTTTTCTTTACAATATCTCCATCTGAATTTTTCTCGTAATAGTCCCAGACATAGTTAAACGATTTGTTATAGTTCATGGTTTTAATGATAGAAGCAAACCCTTGTAAAGACAATCCCTTTACAAAGGGCATATCATATTTATATTTAATGGTTCCACTAGCCACATCTGAGGTAAATTTTCTATAACCTGGGCTTAAAACTCTAGCTGCAGGGTTTAAATGCGACCAACCTTCACCTGGGTATCGATAATCTCCATCGATGTAAGCTTCTTGCAATGGACTCGTAAATGCTAAAGAACCTATTTCTCCTCCAGCTCCACCTTGAGGTGTTTGTGTAAACTTTTCCCTTAACGACAAATCCAGACCTACTTCAAAATTTTTAGTAACGGAAACATCTAAATTACTCCTTACATTGTATTGTCTTAACTTTGTTTTATTATCGCCACGAAGAATTCCTCCCTGCGAAGTGGTTCCTAAAGAGGCAAAATATCTTATTCTATCTGTACCTCCGCGCATTGTAAGCGAATGCCTTGATTGTTCCACAGGGCCATCGACCAAAGCATCCCACCAATTTTCTGCTCTACGCTCTCCATTTCTAAATGATGCGATTAATTCATCCGGGAAATCAGGTGTATCACCATCTAATACTCTACTCGCGTTAAGAACATCCATATAATCAAACGCATTGGCCGATCGTACTTTGACAGTAGGTGACTGAAACGACTGTGTTGTTGTAAGATTAAAAGTAGGTCTCCCTGTTTTTCCACGCTTGGTAGTTACTAAGATCACACCTCCAGCGGATTGTGCCCCATAAATAGCTGCAGAGGCATCCTTTAATACAGAAATCGACTCAATATCGTTAGGATCCAGTCGGTTAAGCCCATCAGGATCGGCATTGGCAACTCCATCTATAACAATTAATGCTGAGTTGTTACGATAGGTATTAAATCCTCGTACCAGAATTTGGGCATCGTCAAAACCAGGTGCTGAACTCCGTTGGTTGACATAAAGTCCAGCCATTTTTCCTGAAAGTGCATTTGACAAGGATACAGCTGTAGACTTTTTAACTTCATCTCCTGAAGCTTGTACAACTGCATTAGTTACTTCCGATTTTTTTTTGGTTCCATATCCAACAACAACCACTTGTTCCAGCTCTTGCTGATCTGTTTCCATCGTAATATTAATAGTTGTCCTTGAACCAACAACTTCCTCTTTTGTAGTATATCCTACATACGAAAACACCAATACACTATTGGCAGTCGTCAATTTTAATGTGTAGTTCCCATCAAAATCTGTAGAAGCTCCATTATTTGTGCCTTTTTCGAGCACGCTAACACCGGGTAAAGGCACCCCATTTTCATCGAGTACTTTCCCTGATACATTCTGTTGTATGGTAACACTTGGGATTACACTATCTGTTTGCCCTTCGAGATAAAAGTTTTTATCTCCTTTTGAAAGGTTATTATTGGTTGCCCATGCACTAACACACAGGAAACCTGAGAGAACAATCCCAAATAAACTGTGCTTGGAATAGCACTGGGGATTTAGTAATAGTTTACATTTCATAGTTTTAGCTTAATTATTAGTTAATATTGAATTGGTTTTTAAGGTTCGGACAATCCGTATCTGGCATCAACAATACCAGTCTTACATGTAATTTATTATCATATATTATGCAGTTCAGTTAAACAATTGTAAGAATGTATGAACATATTAAATGATTGTAAAAACAATCAAATTTGATTGCATTTGGAATCATTCTTTAATGTCCATATGTATATACATATTCAAAAGTAATAAAAAAATTGATGCAAGCAAGTTTTAATTAAATTATTTTAATCCTTTGTTTATCATCTTAATAGAAAACCATCCATTCAAATCGCTTATTTTAAAATATTGTCATCAAAATTCACATTAAACAAAGAATATCTCTTGAAAATAAAATTGTTATTCTCCCCAATTTGTATTCGGTTTTGCATCCATCCACAATTCCAAAAGCCCTCCTTTTGAAAATTCGATATGTTCAAACCAATATTGGTTTAATGGCTTTCCATTTAAGCGGGCATTTTGGATATACTTATTTTCCTTAGAGTTATTATACGCTTTTATTACAAAACGGCTTCCCTGGTAATAATCAGAGTTTAGTTTAATTGTTATCTCATCAAAAACCGGGCTCGTTATTTCATACACAGGATGTAATGACGTGTTCCCTTTTAAGCTAAAAAGCCCTAACGACATTAAAGCACTTACACCTCCCATTTGCCCTTGATCTTCATCATGACCTCCATAGCCTTTATCTGGTGTAATAGCGCCATAGGCTTGTTCATTAACTTTACGTACCCAATATTGTGCTAACCATGGCTTTCCAGCATAATTAAAAACATGGGCATTGCTACATCCTGGTTGGTTGGCATAACTAACGTAACCATTACCATAAGCAAATACAAAATCGGTGGAATCTGCTTGTTCAAAGGCGTAATTTAACTTATTACAAAGAGCCTCATTACCTCCCATAAGCGTTGCCAGACCGGGAATATCATGAGATACTGACCAGGTGGCCTGCCAAGCGTTGGCTTCAACCCAACCTTGTCCACTTAACGGATTGGTATGTAACCAATTGCCTTTTTTGCCTTTTGGAAAAATCAATTGGTATTGTTCATTATACAATGTTTTCCACCCCTCAGAACGTTTTAGAAAATAGGCTGCATCTTTCTCCTTTTTTAATCCTGAAGCCATCTGCGCCAACGACCAATCCTGAAAGGCTGCTTCCAAGGTCCTCCCGGCATTATCAATAAAATAGCCTTTTTCAATATAATTGTTATCTGCCTCCAACATCCCGCCAGGCATATGGTTTTGCTTCATGACTTTATAAGCGTGTTTATGATCTACCTTTGTTAATAAACCTCTGGTATATGCAGATACAATTAAAGGGGTAGCGGGACAGCCTGTCATAATATAGGAATAGCCCCCGGCATTGGGTCCTCTTGGTAAAAGTTTACCATTATCGGCATACTGCACTAACGAAGCAGAAAAATCATCCAGTACTTCGGGCCATGCTAGACCCCACAGAATATTCAAATTCCATTGGGTTAGCCAAAAGGCATCTGAATTATACATGTGAAACTTAGGCTTTCCATTGCTATTTTTAGGCAAGGTTCTTACCTTTAATTTGGCATTAAGGGTGTGCGATCCTTCCCTGTATCCTTGAGTATAATCTGGATAATCGCCACTATAATCATCAATTTTATGCCGTCCTAATAACACATGCCATAAATCGGTATAGAATTTAATTTTTTGGGCATCGGAACCGCCTTTTACATCAATTTTCCCCAACCAATCGTTCCATTCCTCTTTGGCTTCTTTCCTTACCTTATCAAAGTCCCAATGATTACATTCCTGTATTAGATTGTTCTTGGCATTTTCAATCGAGGTATAAGAGATGGCCATCTTCACCTTTAGTTCGCTCCCTTCCTTAACATTGTATAGCGCACTTACCCCTGAGGTAGGCGCTTCATAATAAGTCCATCCTTCTGGTCTTCTCGGTGTTTTTTCGGAACTTCCAACAAGATGTTCTACATTTTCATATTTGTTTGTATCTGCCCATCCGCTCATTTTTTCAAAAGGCTTATCAAATTGGATCACAAAAAACAGGGTGACATTATCAGGCCCTCCCCATAACCTGCCCATAGTATTTACGGAACCGTGTATTTCGGTGTCACTTACCTTAGTTACTTTAGCATCGGTCATGGTACTGGTACCAATATACCCACCCAGATTTATCAAGAGGTTCGATATGGCATCTTTAGCATACTTAAAACGATAAAAACTTACACGATCCGTCGTGGTTTGTTCTACCCATATATTATAATCTTCCAGGAAGACTTTATGGTATCCGGGCTGTACGATTTCATCACCATGTGAAAAGCGCGATTTCCAGTTTTGTTCTCCTAACGACGGATCAACATCACCAGTAGTAGGCATAAGGTCTAAGCCCGAAAGCATCCAACCGTGTACTTGAGGGAATCCTAAAATTTCTGTTGTGTTATAGTTATAGCCTCCCCCCATTTGGTTTTTATTTCTGGTCATTGGCGCAGCACTTATCATTCCAAACGGGCGACTACCCGTAACAAAATAAAAATACCGCCCTCTTGTGGTTTCAATATAGGGATCCACCCACGATACGTAATCTTCATAATCGGTTGGTGCAGGAAATACTTCTATCTCCGATAATCCCAAATAATCACCATCACCATCAGTAACCTGAAACTTGATCCATTCTACGTTCTTGTCTGGAAATGTTATGGTTTTCGGACTTCCATCGTTTGGAATAGCCGTAACGCTAATTTGAGTACCATCACTAAAATACAATGTCCCACCAGCTGTGTGCGAATGTAACGTAGTTCGATCGTAAAATACAACCTTGTTGATGGTTTGTGGGCTATCCCAATCTAGTTGCATCCAGGGGTAGTTTACACCTCCCCAGAAATTCATTTTGCTGTTCGAAGCCCATTCACCCAAATTAGCATAACGTACCACACCATCATTTACATGGCTAATATCAAATTCGGAATTTAAACTATTGCTGGTAGTGGCTTTTGCCTTACCTGCAATATTTCCTGGACCCGCCTGAACTGCATTGGTCATAGCTATAACCATTATAAAAAACAAAACTGACTTGATCTGCCTCTTAACAAGGTATATTGCATTAAATACGCATGCTTCAAAATTGTTTGTGTCTTTGTTCATTTAAACTTTATTTAAAACTATTTTTCTTAGGAGTACTTTTCATATCCAAAATCAATTCACCTCCCTTAATCAATTCTGCTTGGGGGATTTTCCAAGTTTTTAATGGTTTTCCATTGAGTTCTGCTGCGTGTATATATTTATTTTCCCTTGAGGCATTATTAGCTTTAATTACAAAGGTGTTACCGCTGTAATAGTTATCGCTTAAATGAATGGTTACTTTCTCGAACCTTGGACTTCCAATTTCGTAATTTGGGTTGATGCTGCTGCCTCCATCCATTTGGAACAGCCCCATAGTACTCATAATATACCAGGCACTCATTTGACCTTGGTCTTCATCACCCGGATACGCATCCCGGGGCCCCAAACCATAGTATTTCTCCTGAATGGCCCGTGCCCATTTCTGGGTCAACCAGGGTTCTCCGGCATGGTTAAAAAGGTATGCCGATTGCATGTTAGACTCGTTACCATGGTTGATCGGGTATTTGGTAAAATTATCGGCCAATGCATTAAAATAGACTTTCTCTGAAGATACCATCCCCTCATTCAATACTTTTATAAAACGTTTTCTTCCCATAGCATCAACCAAGCCTTTTACATTTTGTGGTACATACCAAGTATATTGCCAACTGTTAGACTCGCAAAATCCGGGTGCATGATAAGGACTAAAATCTTCCAACCAGCTGCCATCCTTATGCCTAGGGCGTACAAATCCTGTTTCTGGATCAAATATGTTTCTCCAATTCTCCGAGCGTTTCATAAAGACCTGATAGGTAGAGTCTTTCCCAATTGCTTGCGCATATTGTGCAAAGCACCAATCTTGATAGGCATACTCCATGGTATTGGATACATAACTTTGATATTCCTGGTTAAGTGGTACATAGCCCTTATCTAAATAATAAATATAACTTTCATTACCGACTTCGCCGCCTCCAGGGTACTTTTCCATTAATGCGGTTTGTTGATGGTACAATGCTTTGTACATCTTATCCGTATCAAAATCTCTAATCCCATGCTGATAGGCCGAAACAATAAGGGGTATCTCGGGCTGCCCGATCATCACCCTGAAATACTCCATACCAGGATTTCCAATAGGTAACCAGCCTCCTTTGTCATACATTTCTAAAAAAGTATGAATCCAACCCGAAGCATATTCTGGTGCTATTAGGTTATAAAATTGCACCAGATTCCAATGCCATCCCCAATAACCATCACTCCCATAAACGGGTCTAGACGGATCGGTCTGCTGTACCCTTTCATTCATATCCATCCATTTACCGTTTACATCACTCCAAGTCGTTCTTGGACTCAATGCTCTGTAGAAATTGGTATAAAACTTTTTCTTTTGGAGCATATCGGGCGTTTCGATTTCCACACGGTTCAACAATCTATTCCAGGTTGCTTTTTGGTGGGCTACAATGGCTTCGAAATCCCAGTCGAAAGGTTTTACCATCTCTTCTTGAAGATTTAGCTTTGCTTGCTCAATATTTATTAAGGAAATACCTGTTCTTACTTTTACTTCTTTCGTGCCTTTAGCAAAATTAACTATAGCTCCTGCATCCTTTATATCATACTTTTGGGGATACCAGCGCAACCAATCTGGATCGTAGGACTGGCTATTAATTTTATTGATTTTTTCTTTAATACGATCCAATACCCACCCGTCCATCTGTACAATGGGCTGATCGAATTGCATCACAAAATGCAACTTGTAGTCCTGACTCCCAGCATAACCCGTAGCAGAACAATGTGACTGCGCCCAGCCTTCTATTTCGGTATCACTTATCTTTTTAATTTCGGCATCCTGCAAATCCCAGGTATACTCGGCAGGAAAGTGAAGGTCTATCAACACCCTGTTTTCTTTGCTTTCGGGAAAAGTATACCGCTGCATAGAAGCCCGGGTGGTAGCTGTTAACTCAACATTAATATCATAATCGGTGAGGTAAGTGCTATATCTTCCTATTTCGGCCTTCTCTTTTTGTTTGTCAATCCTGGATCTGTAACCCAGATCTGGATTGCTGGCTGGGCCGGGCTGAATACGTAATGGGCCGTTTGTTGGCATCATTAGCAAGCCTGCCATCGTCCATTCGTGAAGATGACTAAAGCCCATCACATTTTCTATTTGATACTCATAACCTGCTTTCCATTGACTGTCCTCATTTTCGGGAGCTATTTTTACCATCCCCATTGGCATCCAAGGTCCAGGGGCGATCATCCATCGAGAGCCGCTTGTTCCCATAAACTGATCTACATAATCGACCGGTTGCACCATCGGGGCTGGCTTACGGTTCAATTTGGCATCATATTTCAGTTTGCCATCTACAAAAACCTGAACTTGTGACGTTTTTTGCTTATCTACCGCTGGAAATTGAAATTCAAGTATGGAGTGTCCAGCCTCCATTATGTGTTCTAATGCCAAACCATCGACTACCACCTTGATCTTAACCTTTTTACCAATATGTCGCATATCGAGTCTTAATGGTAAGGTTTTCTTACCTTTCTGTTCTTGTTCACTATCGGCAAATTCAACCGCATGCAAAAGGGTGTTACCTGGAGCACCTATCTTCAATGTCAATGGACCGTAAAAAGCAATAGCGTCGAAAGCGCACCAGTTACCGGTCATGTTCTGAAAGACTATTTCATTAATCCCCTCCTTAAGAATGGAAACAGGTAGGGCAAAAGAAACCTGTTGGGGCTTTCCCTTTATCTTGTCGGGTGATTCGGAAGCCCCTTCTTTTAACTGGTACTCATAATTTACACCGTTTACGGTACAGCGAAACAAAGGCGCCTGCTGTACATTAACATCTGCAAAATCTATTGACAATACACATTTGCCTTCTCTAGGCAGCTTGACTATTTCAAAATAAACGGGTAATGTATTTAGTGCCAGACCGGCCCAATACCCATAACCGGAAAAAGCATCTTTAGGGCCCGGTAACAGATATGGAAAGTCTTCTTTAACATTAGATGCTCCAACCACAAAATAGCTATTGGCTCCCCCAAAACCATTAGGAACAAATTCTTTATAGTCACTTGGAGCTAAAGCAAATTCGAAAATTTAATTATCCGAAACTCCAATATTCCATTTTAATTCATTGACAGGTTTTTGGGCAACTACATTTAAAGAAGCCATGATTAGCAAAAAGCATAAGGCATTTTGAATTACTCTATTTAAAATCATTTTGTCAGTATATTTTTTACACGTTTGGTTATTAGCAAATATTTGATTACGCTCTATGCTAAACCTTTACTTTTTTATTTTACAGTACAATTTCCGGGAAATGTTCTTTAGAGAGATATGGGCTTAAATCATTTTTATGTATGTCTGTTCCCCATAGATATACTCTTTTCAGGTTCTTCATTTTGGAAAACAGGTCTAAACTTTTTTTGGTGACGTTTGTTTGATATAAGTTCAAACTGGTAATGCTCTCATTATCCAATAAAGCCATAACCCCTGAATCGGTTATTTGGTTTTTATATAGATTGAGTTTTCTTAAGTTTTTAAACTGGCTTATCACTTCCAGATGGCTGTCATTTAAAGAATTATCACCTAAGGACAACCAAAAAATATGTTCCTTTATCTTCAATAACTTCAGAAGTTTGGCATCAAGCTCGTCTTTATTGTCTTCTGTTATCGTCGAAGTGGGTAATACAATTTCATATAAATTTGACTCAAATACCAACTCTCTCACTTTAAAACCACTTGCAATAACTTCATTTAATATCTCATCGTTAATCTTACTGAGTATGGGCAAGGTTTCGACACTTTTTTCTACTACACCTTCTATTTTTAACATATTAGAAGCGATACTTCTAATAGCTTCTGATGTTTTAACCGACCCTACTTTAATACTAAAATCTGCATTGGCATTATTTATCCAATATTTCATAATTTCCACCTCTTCTTCAGTAAGAGGTGTTTTACCTTCTGGCGGCATAACATCTTCATGATGCTCATCCAAAAGGACACGGCGTATCATTTCGGATTTCGCAGCATTTCCAGCAACAAAAGCCGCCCCATTTTTACCACCGTTTTGAATAGCAATCGTATCTTGAAATGAAAGTCCTCCCTTTTTCTTACTGTTATTATGGCAACTTACACATCTATTTTGAAGGATAGGATTTACCAAATAGTCATAAACAATGGCATCTTCTAGCTTAGAGATTTGAGGCAACTCTTTGATTGGTTTCTTTCCAAAAGGCGCATACTTTGTTAAATAGCCATCTCCATGGGTTAAATTTCCGCCATAATGCCCCGTAACACTTAGTAAGACTACTATAAGTGCCAAGCTAGATATATGGTGTTTTCCTTTTTCAAATTTTGAAATGTTAATTTTTTCACTCCGAATTAACCATGCCAAAAAGGTGATGCCCGTTGTGGCTATTCCAAACCAAAAATGTACATTTAAAACGTCTGCCTCATAATCTCCACTTTTTGAGAGCATGAATCCCAAAATACAAGCTACCGCTGCACTTATAGCCCCAGTTAGCAAAGCCAAGGGAATAGCCGAAGTCATTGCTGGTTGTTTTTTATAATGTCCAACAAGCTCAAGCATAAAAGCGAAACATAAAAATCCAATAGGCAGATGCACTATAAGTGGGTGAAACCTTCCTATAAACAGTATAAAATCTGAAACATTACTCTCCATAAAAACCCCTTATTATTCCTAAATACTCTTCATTCAAATCACAGTTAAGCCTTTTAATAGCCAACTCATCCCTTGCTTTTTTGTTTTAACTTAAAATATCTTTTACCACCTTTCCATGAACATCAGTCAACCTAAATCTTCGTCCCTGATATTTATAGATCAGCCTTTCATGGTCAATACCAAAAAGGTGCAGTAAAGTTGCTTGAAAATCATGTGTATGCACTGGGTCTTTAATAATGTTGTAACTGAAATCATCTGTTTCACCATAGGTAAATCCAGGTTTTATTCCAGCACCGGCCATAAACATGGTAAATGCCTTTGGGTGATGATCCCGACCATAATTGGTATTTGTTAACTGCCCTTGCGAATACACGGTACGCCCAAATTCGCCACCCCAAATCACCAAAGTGTCTTCCAGCATCCCTCTTTGCTTTAAATCTTTTATCAATGCGGCCGTCGCCTGATCGGTATTCTTACATTGCATTTTAAGCCCTCCCGGGCAATTTGCATGTTGGTCCCAACCTTGATGATATAACTGTACAAACTTTACATCTTTCTCCAACAGCTTACGCGCCATTAAGCAATTAGCGGCATATGTTCCCGGGTTACGACTATCTTCTCCATACATATCGAAAATATAATCGGGTTCATCTGAAGTATCTGTAACTTCGGGTACCGACGTTTGCATTTTATAGGCCATTTCGTATTGAGAAATCCTGGCATTTATCTCCGAATCACCATAGGTATCGTATGCTATACCGTTTAGCTTATTTAAGTAATTGAGCATATTTCTGCGATCCTCACCATCATAATTTTCGGGATTTCCCAAGTACAGTACTGGATCTTTTCCTGAACGGAATTGAACACCCTGATGTTCTGTAGGCAAAAAGCCATTACCCCAGAGACGGGAATACAGCGGTTGCCCGCTTCCGTTTTTAGAAACAAGTGAAATAAATGTTGGTAAATTATCGTTATCGGATCCCAAACCATAACTTATCCATGATCCTATAGAAGGACGCCCGGGTTGTTGGCTTCCTGTTTGAAAAAAAGTAATAGCCGGATCATGGTTAATGGCATCGGTATGCATACTCTTTATAAAACACAAATCGTCTGCTATTTCCGATAAATAGGGCATGGCATCACTTACCCATGCCCTTGATTCTCCATACTGTTTAAAATTCATTATGGAAGGTGCTATTGGAAAAGCTGTCTGATCGGCACTCATCCCTGTTAATCGTTGGCCTGCCCTTACAGAATCGGGAAGATCATTACCAAACATATCTTTAAGCTTGGGCTTGTAATCAAACAGATCTATTTGGGAAGGTCCTCCGCTTTGAAACAGATAAACCACACGTTTCGCCTTGGGTAAATGATGGGGTAGTCCTAAATTATTCTTGACTAAAGCATCTAGAGCATACTTATCATCAGCAAAAGAACCTACATTAGCCCACGACTTCTCCGAATTAAGTAAGGATCCTAAGGCTATAGCACCTAGTCCTAAGGACGTCTTTTTAAAAAACGTTCTTCGATCCCACTGCTTTTCAATATTCTGTAGGTCCTTATTATTAGATCTTAACTTATCATGATTATTACACATAATGCTTTATTTTTGATTAGACATCAAAATAGAAATACCTATCTCTTGGTTATATATGCATCCATATTCATAACGGTATTGACTGTTACGGCGTTAGCCGCTATCAATGCCTTATTGTCTCTTTCTTTTATTTTATATGCTCCTGTATTTAACCACCCTTTTGCTTTGTCTATATTATCAACGAACTTCATATACTCACTTTCATGAAGCTCTACCAGCAATTGCAGTTCTTCTTTTTTAATTTTTCTCCCTGTAAGCTTTCTAAATATAGTCGCTATGGCCTCTTTTTGATCTTTATAACCAGCCATATCCTTTCCAATAACTCTGGCGGCTTCAATATAGATGGGGTCGTTAAGCAAAACCAAGGCTTGTAATGGGGTGTTAGTTTTCTGTCTACGAACGGTACAAACATCGCGCGCTGGCGCATCAAAAGTAGCAAGGGTAGGGTGCGGTACGGATCGTTTCCAAATAGTATACAAACTTCTGCGGTATAAATTTTCGCCAGTATCTTGTTTGTACCTAGCATTATTAACACTCCATAACCCTTCAGGCTGATAAGGGCTTACACTCTCTCCTCCAATGGTTTTATTTAACAGTCCTGAACAGGCCAATGCATTATCTCTTAACATTTCTCCTGTTAAACGCATGGAAGGTCCTCTTGCTAATAATTTATTTTCGGCATCCCGTTCAAACAGAGATTCATTAGCCTTTGACGCTTGCTGGTAGGTATTGGACATCACTATTAATTTCTGTAATGCTTTAACATCCCACCCGGATGCTCTAAAATGGATTGACAGCCAATCTAATAGTTCTGGATGTGATGGCATTTCTCCCTGATTTCCAAAATCTTCGCTTGTTTTTACCAGACCCTGTCCAAAGTAATGTTGCCAAAACCTGTTTATTGCCACTCTTGCAGTTAGTGGGTGATCTTTATGAAACAACCATTTTGCCAGCCCCAATCGGTTTTTAGGATAGTCTGTCGGTATGGGGAGCAAAGCCTCAGGGGTATTAGGAAAGACCTTCTCTCCTTTGGCTTTATAATCACCCCGTTCCAGAACATAGGCCTGAACAGGATCTGGTAATTCCTTCATAATCATTACCTCCTGGATCTTCTCTACACTATCTACATATTGTTTTCTTAATTTCGCCAGTTGTCGCTGTTGACTATCTCCTTCATGATAAATCTTTTTTAAGTAGAAATCTTGCAACAGTTTTTTGTCATTTAATGAAAGCTCTGTAATATCCTTTAAAAACATCTTCTTTACATCATCTGTCTCTGCCAATTGCATGATCTCAATTGCCGACAATGCCCTTTCGTACACTTTAATTTCATCTACAACGGCTCCTTTTATTCCTTTTCCCCTTAACCTGGCTCCTAATTGTAAGCCTGGTTCGTTACCTCTTCTAAAAAGTATATCCTTATAAAGATTATCCGTTTTAACCGTTGTTTCTACTTCTTTACCATTTACATATAATTTATAATCCTCTGCTTTACTGGATCCGTTATAAGTTATAGCAAAATGCACCCATTCATCTCTAGGAAAACCACCGTTTGAGATTTTTATTATGGCATTATCGGGCGCTGTATGCGCCATCATTAATTCCAGTTTGTCATCGACAATCTTAAGATGATACCCACGCCAATTATAAAGAATGGCACCATCTCCCTTGTGAAGTATATTACCATTTTTAATAGTTTCCGGAACATTAGCCCAAACGCTAATGCTAAAGGCATCATTGCGGCCAAAAACCCCTGCCTTTTTTAAATCCAGCCATGTATCACCATCAAACAAAATGCCTTTTCCTTTTTTGCCTTTTGTAAGAGGGACTTCAAGATTTTCGCGCGATTCACGCTTCATTGTTCCTTTTTGACTCGGGGTTAAGAGATTCTCCAAGCCTTGACTATCCAAATTAAAATAAGCTGTTAAACCCGCTTTGGGATCTGTTTTTAATGCAGATTTGTAAATTCCTTCTTTTAGCCATGCATTGAATCCCAAAACACCTTCCGAACCTTCCCTTGCTACTATTTTTTCTTCCGTAGTCTCCATCAAGTTTTCGAGATACTGTTTTACCTTAGCTTCTTCTTCTGTTGGCAAAAGCATTGTTGGGACAGGCATTGCATTATTGAAAGAAATTTGCCCCGACTCATTTATATTATTAAAATAGCTGGTTAACTCGTAAAAATTCTTTTGAGAAATTGGGTCGTATTTGTGATCGTGGCACCTAGCACAAGCAACGGTAAGTCCCATAAAAGCCTGTCCCGTTGTAGTCGCTCTGTCCACAGCATACTCTACCAAAAATTCTTCGTTTATAATACCGCCTTCCATATTTTGAGGATGAATACGGTTAAATGCTGTTGCCAAAATGGTTTCTTTGGTGGGGTTTTCTAATAAATCGCCCGCCAATTGCCAGGTTACAAACTGATCATAAGGCATATTTTTATTAAAAGCATCGATCACCCAATCACGCCAAGGCGACATGTCCCTATATCGATCCACACTGTAACCATGGGTATCTGCAAACCGTGAGAGGTCCATCCAACCTAAAGCCATCTGCTCACCAAATTGACTCGAAGCCAGCAACTTGTCTACTTGTTTTTCATAAGCATTTGGTGCATCATCGCTTAAAAAAGCATCTATATCTTCTATAGTAGGTGGTAAACCTGTAAGATCCAAAGATACCCTACGTAATAAAGTTTCCTTATCTGCTCTGGGACTTGGCTCTAACTTTTCCTTTTCTAGACGCGCCAATATAAAATTATCGATAGGGTTGGCAACAAAATTGTTATTTTTAACTTTCGGCATCTTATAAGCCTTAGGTTTAATAAATGCCCAATGATCCTTATATTTTGCGCCATCTTCGATCCATTTTATTAAAACTGCTTTTTCATAATAGGACAATGTTAAGTGAGAACTAGGCTCCGGCATAATTTCGTTTGGATCTGTTGATAGAATCCTGTGAAATACCTCACTTTTATTCAGGTTACCAGGTTTTATGGCAAACTTACCCGGAGATTCTGTTAATTCTGCATAGGCTGCTTGAGCTGCATGTAATTGTAAACCGCCTTCAATTTTTCCCTTGTCCGGACCATGACATAAAAAACATTTGTCCGATAATATTGGTTTTACATGCTTGTTAAAGTCAACTTCATTTGGAAGACTTTGATATTGCGAATAAACTGTCTCGGGCAATTCCGGCCCTTTACATGAAATACAAAAAGCAATTACTATAAATAATATGTCTCTTTTATATAATTTTATCATGATCGTTACAAAATACTTTTCAACCTATTGCTCCTTTCTACTTATTTATCCATGCTCCTATAACCTAAGCTAAATATCACTTTAACTGCATCAAACCCCTACATCCTGTCTACTTGTCTTGACCTTCTCTATCAAGTATTGGTTCTATTGCTATCGATCAATGGCAATACAAACATATAAGCAAAACACACAATCAAAACCAAAATGCTACCTACAACTCCAGAAACAGAAGTTACTGCCCCCATAATTGGTGGAATGACCGCCCCACCAACTACTGCCATAATCAATAACCCCGATATTTCGTTGGCTCTTGTTGGCATTTTGTTAATGGCTATGGAGAATACCAAAGGAAATAAGTTCCCTGCTCCCAAACCTACTATAAAGATACCAATTTGGGCCAAAAATACTGTAGGCGAAAGTAAAATCAACAGTACACCTACTAGAGCTAAAGTAGTCGTGCTGACTAAAAAGAAGATAGGCTTAAAAAACTGTAATAATATGGCCCCCAGAAAACGGCTAATCATTAAAGCCGTAAAATAAACACTTATGCCATAGGATGCACTTTCCAAGGTTAGTCCGTGTAATTTCATTAAAAAGCTTTGAATATTGGAATTCATCCCTACATCGGCACCAACAATCAGGAATATGGCTATCACGACTGCAATGATGAATTTATTTTTAAGCAAGCCTATGCAAGAAGCAAATGTTGCAGGTGTATCGGACTTAATAACCTCTTCTATTTTTGTAGTATATAACCATAACAGGGAAATAATGGAAACCACGCTATAAACAATAAATACCAATCGCCAGTCACCAAAATGTAGAGCCATATAGGTGGCGATAATAGGCCCCAGTAACGAGGTGATCGCTTTTACGAATTGTGAAAGGCTTAAAAAACTTGATAATTTTTCCTTTGGTGTTACTTCCTGTAATAATGGGTTTGCAGCAACTTGTACAATCGTGTTTCCTATACCAATAAATACAAAAGCAATTAAGACCATAATAAAAGAGTAATTAACAAAGGGAAGCGACATGCCTAATAAGGTTACTATAATACCAATGTTCATCATCTTCTTTTTACCTATTTTATCCTGTAATAAGCCAACTGGTATTGAAAATACAAAAAACCAAATAAAGACCATAGAAGGGATAAATTGCGCCAACGTATCGGAAAGTTCAAAATCCTTTTGCACATAGCCTGTTGAAACACCTACAATATCAACAAATCCCATGACGATAAAGGTGAGGAAAACTGGTAAAATCTTAGTTAAATGGATTCTTTTTGAAGTCATTCATTTATATTTAGAGGTTAGGTAAATCATTCTTTACATGTTCCCAAAAATGTAAGTCAAATAGTTTGGCACTACCTATAATGGCTGCATCTTCCATTAGTTTTGAAATTTCGAAATCAACTAGTAATCCAGCCTCGCTAATTTTTTGTTTTAAAGTAGGCAGAAAGAAGTCGTGGGCTAGGGATACGTTCCCACCTAATATAATAAGCTCTGGTTTGAATTTTTGGAGGAAAGGAATCATAAACTCGGCCATATTAGCACCAAATTCCGTGAAAACCTGTTTTGAATGGGCATCATTTGCTTCGGCAATGTCTTTAACACCGTGCACCTGCTTTGATGTTAATTCATAATAACGTTTAATACACCAACGTGTTGAAAAATAGTCATCTCCTATACCATCCTTATAAGGTTCATCCCATAAACAGCCTCCTTCGGGCACATCATCGGCATTAACCTGAGGCACGCCCTCCTTTATAAATGCTGAACCAAATCCAGTACCAAGGGTCACGGCTATCGTTTTACTATAATTTTTAGCTTTTCCCATTGCGGAAACGCCAACTCCAAAAGCCGTAGCATCATTAATAAACCGCATATTAACCGAACTGGCGTTAATATATTTTGCCAATTCATTGGGTACTGATACATTATACAGGTTTTCATATTTGTCGTTACCTTCAAACATGGCCAATCCCGTTTTATAATGAAAAGGTCCCGGCATGGCAAACCCAATATGCACGTCTGTTTCTTTGGAAACGTCGGCTATGGTTTTATTAATGGCCTGACTCCAGTTTAAAAAAATATCTTCCTTAGTGGCTTTATTATTGACTTTTACAGAATGTGTCGTTCCCGAAATTATTTCAAGGGTATTAATATCTACAGCCGCACTTGTTATATGACTTCCGCCAATATCGACTCCAATGGCAATGTTGTTTTTCATCCTTATAATTTTAAAAATTTATTACACTAAAATGTTCAAATGTATATACAATATAATTAAAAACACGTTTGTCCATTATTGGTTATTTTCTATTAAAGTTCTCTTTTAATATCTATATCGTAAGTAAAATAATCTGTATGATAATAGACGGTGTTATATTCCACTGGTCTATCTCCCACATCTAAAACCAATCGTTCTCTCTTTAAAATAGCCATCTCTTTTTTAACATCTAACATCTCCGCTATTTTAGCATCGGCTGAGACCGCTTTTAATTTTTCTTTGGATGTGGACACTATAATATCATGTTCTCTCTCTAATAATTCATACAGAGGAATCATAAAATTTTCATCGCCTGTAATACCTATCCTTGGGTGGAAATACGAAACTGAATACAGGTATTTTGCTTCTTTAGATCCTCTTATCTTTTCTAATTTCCATACTTTTTTTGTTTCTGGAACACCTAATGCTTCATAGACTTCTTTCTCTGCCTGCACCAAAGCTATGTTCACAAGGTAGTTAACTACTTCAATACCCTGGTTGCGCATTTCTTTGGTAAAACTAATCCAGTTATCGAGGCGCGTTGATATTTTCTTGGCTATAACCTTGGTTCCAATACCTTTTTTACGTTCAATAAGTCCTTCATGTACCAATTTATTAATGGCTTGTCGTATCGTATTCCTTGATACCCCAAGCTTTTTGGACAAGGCTACTTCTTTTGGTAAAAGCTTGTCTCCTTTAATATAATCCTCTCTTTTTATCAGCTCTCTTAAATACACTTCTATTTGAGCATGAAGTGGTACGGGACTATTTTGATCTAACTTAAAATTCATTATTGAAGCCTTCGTTTTTTTTCATATTAATGAATGCTAAATATATGACATTTTTAACTTATTCGTTAGCCCAATCATAAAACTGTTCTATAGCGGCATATAAAACTCCTGCTGAGCCTCTAAATGTCCCTGAGCCCTCGGGTTTATTATCGACTGTATACCACTCGAAAAAACCATTATTTTTAATCACGCGATCGGTCATAGGTAGCATTTGTTCGTAAGCTTCTTTAACAAAACCATACTTTATCAATTGTTGGATCATACGCCCTCCAAACCAGGTCCAGTCTCCACCGTTTTGATACCCATACGGATACATCCCTTTGTTCTCAAAAGCCCATTCGGGATATGGCGGATACATGGTAAGCCCAATGGAACCTGCTTCGGAAGCTTTTACATTGGCAACCATTTTATCCACGGCTATTTTAATCTGTTCTTTATTCAACAGGCCGGCTTCAATAGCAACCGCAGTACCACCGTGATAATAGATCTCATTTTCGTTAAAATCTGCAGGATAAGGCGATTTTTCCAAATACACATGAGGAATAAATTTTTGATTCTTCTCGTCCCATAACACCTTCATGGTATTTGTTGCTACCTCATCGCGAATCGCTTGCCATTTTCCTTTAGTTTCGGGAATGAGTTCCATCATATTATCCAATGCAATCAATAGCATGGCATTATCGTAAATATCTACACAATACACCGTATCATCGGTTATATAAACACCCCAGGGATGGGTATGCTGTACATCCCCCCAATCGGCAGTAGTGGCTCCGTATATCAAACCGTATTTCTCGGACCAGCGGTGATCCATTAAAAATGCCATGGATTGTTCCATACGTTCGGCGACCGTTATATCCCCTATTTTAATACTTAAAAAACCGGTATCTCCTGTTTTCTTAATATATTTATATACAGCCTGTATCAAGGAAGTTTCATGATCTGTTTCCACCGTATTTTTATGTCCACAATAGTTTGGCTCCAAATCGGAATAAATGTATTGATAGCCGCCTTCGGTCTGTACGGCCTTCTCCTTCGGAATAAAACCATCTATGATATTACCATCCTCTCCCTGTAAACGAAAAAAGACCAGTAAATTTTCTTTAAGGGTTTCCTTATCGAACACTTCTGCTGACAATTCGATAAAGGTATTATAATCCCTGATCCATACCTCACCATAGCCATCGCCGGCATTAAAGCCTGTTTTAACCACTTCAAGAGCTCTTTCCTTTACTTCTTTAAACCCGGGGTCAGTCAGTATTTTTTTTGCTAATGCTTTGTTTTCTTTATTTCCGGAGCATGCTATCAAAACACACGTTATTACAGTTAGCACTAATTGTTTCATCTGTTAATTTTTTATTTTTAAAAAGATCGTCGCTTTGACTTCGACCACACTCAATCTGACAGCTTTGAATGATAGGTTCTTTATAATATTCTATTCTTTTGAATTAGACATCGATGGAGGCATCGACTCCACCCCCCAATTTGTGTTTGGTTCTTTTCCCAAACTAATCCTTAAGGTTCCACCTTTCATAAGATCGCGATGTAACATCCAGTTATTGCCCAGGGGGTTTCCATTCCAAGATGCTGTTTGAATGTAATGATTATCGGTTGACTGATTAACCGTTTCAATAACCAACTCCTTCCCTTCATAGTATGTCTCATCCAACTGGATCGTTATTTTATCAAACAACGGACTACCAAATTGAAAGGTTGGATTAGCAGCACTATGCCCCTGTACATCAAATAATCCCATAGACGCCATGACATACCAAGCCCCTAACTGTCCTTGGTCTTCATCCTGTCCCACACCATATCCATGTAAAGGTTCTGTTCCATAAAACTCATTGCAGATAGTACGCACCCATTTTTGGGTTAACCAGGGTTTCCCTGAATAATTGAACAACCAAGCATCATGCAAACAGGGTTGATTCCCATGATTGTATAGTTTTTCTACACCGGAAAAACTGTGTATTTCTTCCGATCCACCGCCAAACATACTTTTTTGTGCATTGACAAACATATCTTCCAAACGCTGATTAAACAGTGGCTTCCCTATTAAATTGATGAGTCCTTGCACGTCATGCGGCACATACCAGGTATATTGATAGGCATTACCTTCCTGAAATCCATCCCACCCCCGCATAGGATCAAAATCTTTTATAAACGTTCCGTTCTCTAACTTGGGACGTATAAACTTAGTCTCGGGATCGAACAAATTTTTATAGTATCCCGCTTGCGCCATAAGCTTCTTGTAATTAGAAGTATCTCTCATACTTCCGGCCATTTGTGCCACACCGTAGGAACTGAAACTGTATTCCAGAGTATGGGAGGCTCCAAAATTAAACACCCACCCATTAGATATAATAGTATCTTTATAGGGTACGTAATGTTCTTTTACAAAATAAGCCAGGTCGTATTTACCATTACCAAGATCGCGTCCGCGGTATTCCAGCTCATTTTTAATGGCTGCTTCATAACCTGTTTTTACATCAAAATCACGAATTCCTACGTTGTAAGCAGAAGCTAATAGAAGACCCTGAAAATTGGTCTGTACGCCGTTTGTAAACACACCATTAGCCCCTCCGTCATGTAACCAGCCACGATCTTTATAATAGTCAATATTAGACTGGACATAGTCACTAAAATAATCGGGGTAAGCCAAAGCCCAAAGCTGACTCAAATTCCAGAACCCTCCCCAAATGCCATCGGTATTATAGTGGTTATAAATAGGTTTGTTGTTTTCATCCAGAGGAATTTGCCCAATCTCATCATCGGCTTTGGGATACTGTCCATTAACATCGTTAGCAAGACCTCTTCCCAACAGTGCATGGTACAACCCGGTGTAAAACTTAGTCTTATCCTTTTCCTGACCACCTTCTACAACAATGTTATTTAATTTTTCATTCCAAATGCCCTTAGACTCTTGTTTGACATCATCAAATGTTTTTCCTTTTGATTCTGTTTGCAAGTTTAAACGCGCATTTTCAATAGATGTATAACTTAATCCCGTTTGGATTTCTAAAACCTCATCCTGCTCCATGTTAAAAGTGAGATACAAACCATTATTGATTCCTTCAGTTTTAAATTCTGCTGGTTTTTGAATGCTATCAATAAAGCTTCCAACCTGTATAGGCTTTTTATTGAGTTTTGCCACAAAATACATTTTAACGCGTTTCCCCGGATCGCAAAACTTAACATATTCGGGATAGGTTTCTATATAACCTTCTACCTCCGTACCATTTACAATGCTACCAAAGGCATTCGTAACATCACCACTTTCGCCTTGCTTGTGCCCCAGATCTATCACAACGTGTGCTTCTTTGGTTTCGGGATATGTGAAACGCTGATAGCCTACACGTTCGGTAGCTGTTAATTCGGCTTTAATGTTATAGTCTTTTAAAAGTACGCTATAGTATCCCGTTTCGGCATGTTCGGTAATCTTATCGAAACGAGAACGATAACCAGAATTAGGGCTTTCTAAGGTTCCTGGTACCGTTTTTAGATCCCCAACTGTGGGCATGAATACCAAACCGCCTATTTGAAATTCATGAAAATGCCCAAAGCCTTCAATAGACGTATGCCTGTCGTCGTAACCAGTAGGTCCCCAGCCTCCGGCACTGTTATAGCCATTGGTATGTGGTGCTAATTTGGCCATACCAAAAGGGCGTGCTGCGGGTGTGTAAAAAAACCAACGTCCGTGCACAGAGCCTATTTGAGGATCAACATATTGAGTCAGGGCAACCAAAGACCTATCCTTAGATACATTTTGCTGCTTGCATGCCTCTACAAAAAGGCTCAACAAAAAGGCAGCAATTATTAGTTTAAAGACTTTCATCTTATTATTTATTTAGGACTGGGAGGCATCTCATATACACCCCATTGTTTATTCGGCTTGGGTCCCATTTCCAATTCCAGTTTCCCACCTTTTAACAATTCACCGGCCGGAAACCAGAAGTTCTTCAATACTTTACCATTAAGTGTTGCACTTTGCACATATTTATTATTGAAAGAATTATTTTTAGCTTCAATTATAAAAGTCTTGCCTCTGTTGTATTGGTTTCCTAAATCTATTTCTATTTTTTCAAACAACGGACTTCCAATCTCGTAAATAGGTTCTGTCCTCGTACCGCCATCGGTTTGGAACAGCCCTAAAGCCGACATCATATACCAAGCACTCATTTGCCCCTGGTCTTCATCGCCCAAATAGGCATTAGAAACACCATAACCATAAAAACGGGATAAGATATCTCTATTCCATTTCTGGGTTAACCAAGGGCGTTTTACCCAATTAAACATAAACGAAAAGTGCATGGACTGTTGGTTCCCCTGGATCACAGGGAAATCCCAGTATTTTTCATTTGGTGCATTGTAACGCCAATTACTACTAACATTAAAGCCTCCATCTAAACGCTTTACAAATTCATCTTCGCCTATTATTTCTGCTAATGCCGGAATATCCTGTGGCACAAAAAAGGTAAGCTGCCAGGCATTCCCCTCTGCAAACTGATGATTTCCACCTGTTTCAATTGGATCGAAATCCTTAAACCAAGTACCATCCGAATGTCTCAATCTAGCAAATCCTATTTCGGGATCTATAGCGTGTTTCCACCAGTATCCTCTATCTATAAATTCGTTAAACACTTTTGTTTTACCTAAAGATTTTGCAAACTGAGATACGGTAAAATCATCAAAGGAGTATTCCAGAGTGTTCGAAAAACGGCCCTTGTTGTAAGGCACATACTTATGTTTTAAATAGGTTTCCAAATCCCTGTTTCCGGCATATCCGTTACCTACCTGCTCACCTTTGGTGGTTTGCATTTTATAAACAGCATTAAACGCTTTTTCGGCATCATAATCTCGAATCCCCATTTGGTAAGCGCCTACAATGAGTGGAATTTCATGTTCTGCAACCATTACAGGAACATACTCCATCCCTGCAGGGCCTTTGGCCAACCAGCCATTGGCATCGTACATTGCCAATTGTGATTTCACCCACTTTGATGACCATTCCGGCGTCACCAGATTCCAAAACTGGTTCAAATTCCAAAAGGTATTCCAAAAAGCATCACACCCCAAAGCAACATCATTAGGATCGCTAAACTTTTGAATATTTTCATCAGCATCTACCCAACTACCATCTACATCGCTAAATATATTTCTACTTACTAAAGCACGATACATATTAGAGTAAAATCTTGTTTTTTCTAATCTGTTATTTGATGTAATCTGTACCCTCTTAAACAAATTGTTCCAAGTGTTTTCTTGATACTCTCTAACTTTCTCAAAGCTCCAACCAAAGGGCTTGGTTATTTCTTCTTCCAAATTAAGTACCGCATTGTCTATACTTACATATGAAATACCTGTTCTTGTTTGGACTATCTGGTGTTCGGACGTGTCAAACTCAACAAAAGCAACAATATCTTCGGGATCGGCAACTGTTAGTTCGGCATCGTTCATAATAACAGCATCTCCTTTACCCTCTTTGCTACCATTTACCCATGTACCAAAGGCTTTAATGGGTTGGTCAAATTCCATTACAAAATGAACCGTATACTCTTGTGCAATAATATCCCATTCCCTTGTTTTATCACCACCTTCAACCATTTTACTTCGATAGTATTGTTCTCCCCAAACGGATGGTGAAACCTGTTTACTATAACCTGCTATCTTATGGTCGTCTATCTTTTTGAAATGCGCTTCTTTAATAGCATAGGCATACTCCGAAGGAATTTGAAGATCGACCAGTATTCTGGAGTTGGGTATATCCTTCGGATAGGTATAACGCTGGAAACTGGCACGTGTTGTTGCTGTTAACTCAGCTTTGATATTATAATCACTTAAAAGCACCGAATAGTAACCCAAAGGTGCCTCTTCGGTCGTTTTATCAACCCGCGAGCGGTATCCTGAATCGGGTTCTCCTTGATTCCCCACTTCAGTTATCAATGGCCCATTGGTGGGGAAGGTCCCCAAACCTGCCATGGTCCATTCATGTATATGACTAAAGGTTCCTACACTTTCAAACGTAGGCTGATATCCAGCCTGCCACCCTTCGTTTTGATTGTCGGGGCTTATTTTAACCATTCCAAAGGGCATCCATGGCCCGGGTGCAATCATCCACCTGGAATGTCCCGTTCCTATTTTGGTGTCCACATAATCAACCAACCTATTGGTCTTATTTGGAGTTCTATTTACTGTACCCTTTTCAATCGGAGTCCCATTGAGTAAAACAACATAATTGCTAACTTTTGACGATGTAACCACAGCCATAGGGGCTTCATAAATATTACGCCCATGCTCTACTATCTCTTCAAAAATGACCTTGCCATCCAGCTGTATTTCAAGTTTCGGACTGCCTTGGAGATGCTGTACATCTATCAACAAAGGCTGCACCATTTCTCCATTAACTTCCAACTCATAATCGGCCGGGCTAACGCTTCTTAAAAATGCGTTTTCTGGTGTTAATAGTTTTATGTTTTTAGGGCCTTCCAGACGTACCTGATCGAATACCAACCAACTTCCTTCCAAAGTTGTTAACTGAATTCTATTCCCTCCATACTTTATCAGGTCTTCGGGAATTGGAATGTTTAACTTTTGCTCTTTAGTGCCGGAGTTTACTCCTTTTAAGGCTTCCGCATTGTAACCTTTGTCCAATTTAAACTTCCATGATTTATTGTTGACCGTTACCTTAAAGTAAGGCGGTGTTTCTGGATTACAATCTAAAACATCAACAACTAAGCTCCAAGGGTCTCTTTTAGGTTCTTCGCTTAGCCCAAATAAAATATTGATTTCGTGCGGACGTATTCCGGCCAATCCAGAGGTTCCACCCCAATAATCCATTGCACCTGGCAGTACAAACGGAAAATCATTTGCTTCATGGGAATAGCCTATAACATAAAACCGATCTTCCCACCCAAAGTCCTTTTCAAGGAATTTGCTGTACTCACCTTTTGCCAAAGCAAACTCAGCACTACTATTATCCGATTTTCCTATCTGCCATACCGTTGCATTTTGGGTATACCCAACGGTAAAAGACATGGCGGCTGCAATCAAGAGTTTAAATTTCATTTATTTTAATTTAATATTTAACAAGCCTCATCCTTAACAAACGAGACGATTACTTTTGCTGTTTCTTTCCCCTTATTAACGAGGCGATAACTGTTTGCTGCTGCTGATACTGCAAAGGTTTCTGCATAATGAAAGGTTTGGGATTCATCTAATAAATCCAATGTTACCGCAGTCCCTTCCACAAGCATTAAGACATGACACTGATTTAATGTTTCAACAATAATTTCATCATCGAATTCATATCGGCAAATATCATAGAAATGATCTGGATGTGTAGGTAAATGTATTTTTTTCCAATTCTCTCCAGATGAATCAACATAAGGCTTAGACACTAGGGTGTCTTGTACAACTTGCCCCTTTCTGCTAAAGTTTAAATTATCATAGGCTCGGTCTATATTTAAGGGTCTTGGATTCCCATCCATGTCCATACGTTGCCAATCGTACATTTTGAATGTAAAAATATATGGGGTCGCACTAATCTCCAATACAAGATTATTTATACCAGAACAGTGGACTGTCCCGTGGGGTATAAGAAACAAATCATGTTTTTTGGCTGGCAGTTTTTGTACGTATTTTTCAACTTCAAGCTCCTCCTTGGTTTTATAACTGTGCTCGAGAGCCTTCTTGAAGGCTACTGGATTAATATCTTCCTGAAATCCTAAGTAGACGTCTGCACCTTCCTTAGCATCCAGAATATAGTAAGTTTCATCTTGTGTGAAGTTTTCACCAAACTCTTTTTTAATATAATCTGGCTTTGGATGGCATTGTACAGATAGGTTACCGCCATCGAAAGTATCCAAAAAATCAAATCGAATGGGAAACTCATCTTGAAATCGCCTTGCCGCTTTTCCTAATACGTTTTCATACTCATGAAACATAAGCATATCGAAAGAGACTTCCATCAGTCCGTTTTCGTCTCCAAAAACCAATCCATTTTCTGGCACGATCATTTCAAAAGACCATGCATAATTAGGCACCTCTTTATTTAAACCATCAATGCGCTCCTTCATCCATTGTCCTCCCCAAATACCAGGCTCAAACCAAGGCCTTACCCTAAAATACCCTTTGGCCAGCTTTGACAAACTTGTTCTTAAAGCTTCTCCTTCGGTCCACGTAGGCACCCCGGGACGCTGTTGGTCTACAATAATATCAATTAGGGGCAACAATTTTTTCTTCTCTTCATTTAACACGACCCAATCCACAAAATAAAAATGCTTATACATTTGTTTAGGGTCTTTGGTTGTGGACAATCCCAAGTTTGTGATAGCATCAGCCCGCATCCTGAACTGCAATTCGTTTTTTGGTAAATCCAAATAAACCAAACAGCCATTAATACCGGACAGACTTGCCCCGGTTCCATAGATAATATTAATATCTTTACTTTTGTCTTCCTTTATATTCGATATTTTTTCTGCATCAAAATAATTACTAAGGGCTATATCTGTCTTTTTCCCAAACACTGGATCGTCACCTCCTAAATAAGGCTCAACCATAACATTTATTTCTTCTTCGGGCTTCATACATTCCTTGATATTGTATGCAAATACCGATTTATTGTTTTCCTTAAAAACAGTAATTAAAGACGTTATTACTTCGTTCCAATCTACTCCAACATAGCCTTCTACAATAACTACTTTCTCATGCATCAACCTATCTGCCAAAGATTTATAACCAATGGCTACATGACTTCCTATTAATTGATGCACCGGGTTTATATCGTACCCTCCATTACCTATCGTTTCTTTGTTAACAGGCATTAAATACTGACTTGTCTTTCTTTCCATTTTTTTAACTAAGATTACGCAAATATATAAATTATGTTCATATGTATGAACATTTATATTGTATATTTTTGTTCAACAATTACTTTATCTTTTTTAAAAAGATGAATTTCACCTTTATTTAAATTGTATTTATAATTTTTTCTATTAAAACAGGACTAAGTAGGTGTTCTCTAAAAACAAACTAAACAAAGGTATTAGCTTTGGAAGTGTGATTATTAAGAAATATAATCAAAAATATAAACATATACCTTATTGAGCACTACAACATTGCAACAACCAATAAGGTATAATTCTGAAGAGACTTTATGTTTCTATATTTTCAAATAAAGGAATAGTTAATTATCTAGTGTGTTTTTTATAGCCAAACACATCGTAAAAATTACTTTGCGGCATAGTAGGGATTTTTCTTTTTAGGCATTGGTGCATTATGATCTCGTCTCCATTGTTGTAACTCCCTATATAATGCTTCGGCTATTTCTGGATGGTCTGTGTATACATTCTTTTGTTCTCTTAAATCTTTTTCTAAATCATAAAGCTCAAGATCACCTTCTTCGAAATATTCGTGTAACTTCCATTTTCCCTTTCTAATTACACTTCCAGGTCGTGTCCTAAACAATGAATCCCTGGCTTCTTCTTTAAGTGGGTTTACCGATTGCAGGTATATTGGAAAATGCCAAACCAAGGCTCTTTCAGGTGTTGATTTCTTCCCTTCTAAAATGGGAAGCAAAGACACGCCATCCGTTTTATGACTGGTTGTGTCGTTAACGATATCTAACAATGTTGGAAAAATATCCAATCCTGAAACAGGGGTTTCTACCTTCCTAAAAGTTTTAATCTTTTCGGGCCATTTAATCAACAAGGGTACTCTTATACCTCCTTCATAATAAGATCCCTTTCCTCCCCTTAAAGGAAACTGGGACGATACACTGGCTAAACCTCCGTTATCTGAGGTAAAGATCACTATAGTATTATCAGACAAACCAAGAGTTTCAATAGTACTAAGTAATCGCCCTACGTTACTATCCATAGATTCAACCATTGCTCCATACGTAGCATTAAATCTAGAATCTCCATTAATCTTTTTTCGATATTTTTCTACAATATCTGCTTTACCCTGCAATGGTGTATGTACTGTATAATAAGGCAAATACAGAAAAAAAGGATGTTCTTTTTGAGATTCCATAAAATGTATGGCTTCATTGGTCAATCTATCGGTAAGATATTCTCCCTTTTCACCATCCTCCAAATGTTCATTCTTATAAGGACTGAAGTACGATTTTGGATGCCCCTCATGGGATCCGGCTATATTATAATCGAACCCCTGGCTTTGAGGATCCTCTCCCAAATGCCATTTACCAACGGACGCCGAAACATATTCCTTTTGTTTTAAAGCTTCGGCTATAGTTATAAAACTGCTATCCAAAGTTGTTGTATTTGGAACAGGTATTAACTTTCTATCATTTACATTTCCTCTTTCGGACGAGCCGACCGTAAAAATACCATGACTTGGTGTCTGTTTCCCAGTGATAATACAAGCTCTGCTGGGGGCACAATTGGCTGCTGGCGCATAAGCATTATTAAACACCAAACTTTCATTGGACAGCTTATCAAGATTAGGGGTTTCGTACACTGGATTCCCCATAAAACCAACATCGGCCCAACCAAGATCGTCGACTAAAATCAATACCACATTAGGCTTTCTGTGTACTTCTTCATTACTTTTATCAGTACTGTAACATGAAACCATTACCTGAAAAATAATCAGGATTAACAGTGCAGTTATTCTATATAAATTCGACCGGTTCATTTTTTTATATTTTACTTTAATCTATAATAACTCTTCATACACTTGAATACTCATGAAATCCTATTTACACTTTATCGACTCATAAATCCTACAATCAAGATATTTCTAACAATAAGAGTTCAATAGCATCGAAAAAAATTAAGAACAATAGCTTCTATTTAAATATACTTTAATACGCCCCAGCAGATAACTGCCGGGGAGTCATAACTAAAATTATTTAATCTCTATAACACTCTCATTTCTTTATTATTCTTTTGGTTAACAACACCTCTCCTTCCTTGGATTTAACAACACATAAATACATACCTTTTGAAAGATGACCTATCACAATGTTATTATCATACTCCTTCAATATGACCTGTTTTGCTATCAAGTTTCCATTTATAGTAAACAGATACAGACTGGCTTCTTTCTGCCCTCTATATGACACCTTCAATTCGTCGGCTGCCGGATTTGGATAAATATTTACTGATACAATATCAACCGTTGCTTCATTGATGAGTTTTTCTTTTTTAGAAGACGCAACCTTAGCCTGGGACACTATACATTCGCTTATTACGACATCATCAATATAAACCGACTCATTATTATGAGAAAAGGTTGAGCGTAATCTGAATACTGTGGTTGAACTAAAGGTATTTGTAATATTAAAAGCATCATTCAACCTTACTCCATCGTTAAAGTCTGTCCCCTCAACCCAGGTTTTTATAGTACTGTAGGTTCCCCCTCCATTAGTTGACATTTCCAATACCAAGCTCTCCCCATTATCTACATTTTGAGAGATAAATGACAAACTAAACGAAACTGTCCCATAGGATGCTAAATCTAAACTATTAGAATACATGTTAGAACTACTATTGCCTCCTTTCAGCCTTATACTATATACTCCTGAGTTAGCATTATTGCTATCTAAGGAAGCATTTTGTCCCCCATCGTTCCAGTTACCAAACCCGCTCTCAAAACTATCCGAAATTATATCGCTACAGGGTGTGGGAACCATACTTGCAATCTCCTGAGCTGTTAAGGCTCTTGAATATATCTGTACCTCATCCAGTGCACCCTGCCAATAGTAATTGGCATTATAAGAAGCGGCTCCAACCTCCACATTATTAGTGGTTGCATTAGTATTGATTGTCGTATTCTCAGAATTAAAAGAATCGCCCGTGTCCGGTTGGTTGGCATAATACACACCGTCTATATAAATTTTGACATCTTTTAGTTTATCACCATCTGCGGGATCGTAGGTCACCGCAATATGCCGCCATGCATTATTATCCAGAAGTGTAACGGTGGAATCGTCATTCTGTACATTAGAAGAACCTCCTTCTACCCTTACATTACCATTCTCTACCATGACATTAAACATCTGTCCAGAAGCATTGGTACCCCAAGAAGTCACTGTCTTTCTTGTTCCTGACGTAGTCGTTTTTATCCAAGCTGTTACTGTTCTAGCATTGTTTCCAGAAATACCATTGTAATTAGGTATTGAAATAGTATTATTGGCGTCAACCGAATAAGCACTACCATCGTATCCAGTTTCATAATTTTCAGTTCCTGAAGTTATCCCATCTCTTGTATATGAGGATTCGTCATTCAATGTGTTTTCATATTTGTGATATAATTGTAAATCGCCACTTCCGGCACTGGTGACCGTAATATAGCCTACCTTTGTCTCGACATCTTGCCCAACCGCATTAGTTGCCGTAAGCATTACATCGTAGGTTCCTGCAGTACTGTATACCACACTTGGATTCTGAGCGGTACTTGTACTTGGTGTCCCTCCTGTAAACGTCCACGACCAAGAGGTTGGTGCATTGGTTGAGGTGTCTGTAAAATTAACCGTCTCTTCTTCGGTTACCGAAGTGACATCGGATGTAAAATTGGCTACTGGAGAAGCTGTATTGTTCATAATGTCGTTAATAGCTTGTCCTGTAAGTGCTTCAGAATACAAACGCACATCATTCATCTGACCAACAAACATTCTTGACGTATGATCATTACCTATTTTTACATCTCCACCATCGGTTGTACTTATTGATTGAGCCCCCGTAGCACTAATTGTTTCTAAAACACCATCTACATATAGTTTTATATCACTTGTATTAGGGGTTCCATCATCTGAAAAGGAATAAGCCACATGATGCCATTGTCCATCCGCAACGTTAGTTGTCCCAACAATATAACCTCCTGCTACTTCTACTCTTGGCTGTCCTGAGCTATTTAACATAAAAATCCATTTGGCTGAAGTTGAAGTACCTCCCCAAGCCATAATAGCTTTGTTAGCGGTACTTGTTTTCACCCAGGCTGTAGTAGAACGATCTGCCGATCCCAAAATACCTGAGTACCCTGCAATAGCTAATTGATCTGTACCATCAAAATCGGCAACTGTTCCTTTTGTAGCATCAGACACAAAGACTACTCCTGTATTAGCAGCGTCCCTATGATATAAAGATGAATCTATAAAATCTCCACTCAGCAAATATTTTGCCTGCAATGTACCTCCGTTAGAAACTACTGTAATATAAGATGTTTTCACCATAGTATTATTACCTGCTGAGTTTGTCACCGTAAGTGTTACATTATAAGTTCCAGGCGTATTATATGTTACCATTGGGTGTTGATCGGTACTAGTAACCGGCGTACCTCCTTCGAAACTCCAGGACCATGACATTGGTAAATTCGTTGAAGTGTCGGTAAAGTTAATTGCCCCACCTACAACTGTAGAGGTATAATTAGCTGTAAAATTGGCTGCTGGAGCTTGCTCTATAACATCATCAAGTGCTGTTCTCCAAAAGCCCCTTCCGTCGGTTGAGACCGTTAGGAAACTGTCATTTCTGGTAGCTCCATAGTATATGTCCATTCCAGACACACGGATGGCAGGCAAACCGTTCGAGTAATCGATCCAACTCCCTAAGGTAGCATCCTTGTAATAGACCCCTATATCGGTCCCAACGTAGATCCCTTCATCGCTCGACTTATCGTAAACCATCTCTAATAAGGCAACACCGGGAAGACCAGTAGAGATATCCGTCCAGCTACCTCCCTTATTGGTCGATCTGTAAATCTTGCTCCCCTGTAGCATGTACACAATATTACTATTGGTAGGATGGGTCGCTATATCGGTAATGGTTCCGCTTGAAGGCAAACTGCTGGTTAGGTTTGTCCATGTCGGACTGGCTCCACGAACATCATCCGACCTGTAAAAATTACCGTTCCCCCTGGACACGTACATAACGTTGTGGTCGGCATCACACTGCTCAATCTTTATGATCTTGGTACTTCCTCCAAAAGATGATATTTTATCCCATACGGTCGATGATGTTGCTGTACGTGCATTATTGATACGTTCTACTTCAAGTAAACCTACAAACAAAGTGTTTACATCGCTCTTATCGAGCACACCCGTACCGGTATACTCCCCCCGGTCTGCAGTAGAGGGATTGATACGTTGAAAGGACAACCCGCCATCGGTAGATCTAGAGATCTTCTCATATTTAAAATGGTAGGCATAGGTATCGTCTGAATAGTCAAATATTACCGTGGCCTCATCACCGCCCCAGGGACTGTACCATACACCGTCACGGTTAAGCTTGATACCACAATGGAACGTACCGCCGGCTACCACCTCGGGATTGGTCTGACTCTGGGCACACTCCCAGACCTCGGCTACTGGTAATCCATCGGTAATCTGCTGGAATTTATTGTTAGCGTTTAAGTAATAGATACCTCCATCGTTAACGGCAAACAGCACATTGGTATGGGGAGAATAGGCCCAGGTTAACTGGTCTAAATGCAACCCGCCCCCATCGGCCGTAACATCATTGAATACCTGCGACCAGGTCGCACCGCCATCAATCGACTTCCACGACTTTACGCCTCCGGCATATACCACATCGGCATTAGTTGGATCGGCCACTATAAAAAGATTGTAATTGGGCTGCCCCCTGGAAATGGCGCCCCCGTTGTCATATCCTGTTATACAAGGGGTACCCCCAGACTGCTTTGTAAACGACACCCCGGAGTCCGTTGACCGATATACGCCCTCGAACGAGTCGTCTCCCAGATGGTCCCTTGAATTAATAACATAGACCATGTTGGGGGACGCTGGGGTCACGGCCAACTTCATAAAGGTGCCTTGCCCAAAGTCCGTCGTGTTCTCCGTCCAGGTAACACCGCCATCGGTAGAACGGAAAAATTGCGAAGGGGAACCATCGGTCCCAGCATACATGATATCGGGATTGGTAGGGTGCACGCGCAGTTCCTCGACCCTTACTGCCGATTGTACCATACTGAAACTCGCTCCCCCATCCAACGAACGGTAGATACCACTGTCGTTCCCCACAACAACCACAGAAGGCTCATCTGGCTTTATCAACAGTGCATTGGTATTGCTCGTGGTCAGAGCGGTAGCGCCCCAACTGGAACCGCCATCGGTAGACTTCAGAACGCCCAAATTCGTCCCGATGTAAATGGTATTGGCATTGGTAGGGTCTACCTGAGAAATATACACCTCCTCCACCAAGTGGTCGGTTAAAGGTGTCCAACTGTTCCCTGCGTTGGTGGTCTTAAAAAGTCCCCCTTTAAAGGTCGATACGTAATAGGTGCTGGCATCGGCAGGGTGGAACGCAATGTCCTTTACACGGCCCCCGTCTTTCTTGATCCCGTTTCTAGGCCCTACGTTTATAGGACCATAGTTAAACCACTGTCCTTGTTGCTGGACCATAGCTCCAGCTCGGAAACGCTGGAACTCCCGTTTTACCTGCGCGGCCGAGATCACATTGCCCATGGCATCTAAACGCCTGGAGTTGATCGCGTACCACTGCTCAAACTGCTTGGAGCGGTCGCCCTTGTGGTGCGTATGGTGCTCCCAGTAAGCATCGAATGCTTCCCTCGCGACTTCCATGTTAACACCCGGTTCTTCCATCATATCTATCCAGATAGGGTAGTCTTCCATCTCTAAAGTTATTTCCTTCCTAGTACCTGTTAAGAAAAAAAACAGGCTCGCTATTAACATTGCTAAGATGAGAAAGCATATGGTATTACTATATAACTTAATAATTTTAAAGGTTAAAGGGTTTTTCATAAGAGTTAAATTAATTGGTTAGTTAAATGGTTTTTAATGTTTTTATTTCATCCCTCTTTTCGTTTTTGTTTTACAATGCATTCTATTTCACTTCCAGTCTATTCCTTTATCACTTTTATACCAGACACTTTTAATCCCGATCTTACTTTAACAATATAGACCCCACTGGCAAGGTCATCCATATTAATCTCCGTTACACTTTGCTTTGAGTTTATTTTGTTTACAACTTTCCCTAATAAGTTATACACCACAATATCCAAGGTTTGGTTTACGTTCGTCTCTATCATAAGGTAATCTTTTACAACTGTCGGATAGGCTTTAAGTTCGTTAGCACTAAAAGTCACATCGTTAACACCTAAAGTTGCTCCCGACATAACATTAGTAACTTCTGAGGACGTTAACGCTTTAGAATAAATACGAATATCATTTAATGCTCCTCTATAAAAATGAGTTGTACCATACACAGCTTCACCTATACGAAGATCATTAGTACCTGAATCTGTATTTAAAACCGTACTTGGATTATATGAGCTACCTATTGCTTGCAACTCACCATCGATATACATTTTACAAGAGGATAATTTAGCTCCATCAGTAGTCGGATCAAAAGTAACTGCAATATGATGCCATACACTATTCGTTGCAACTCCATCACTTAAAATACTACAAGTACCTCCTTCAACCCGTATCTTACCTCCCTCAATCATTACATTAAACATTTTTCCAGATGAATTTATACCCCAAGAAGCAATTGTTCTCCTATTACCTCCAACCCTTAAGTTGACCCATGCTGTTACGGTCCTGGCATTATTCCCGTTAATACCTTTATAACCTGTTGCAACCAGATATTCTCCTGTTGCATCTTGAGCATCAAAAGCACTTGTTGCGTTATTATAATTATCAGTAACAAATGTTTTTAACAGACTTCCTGTTTTGGTTAATGTTCTTCCATTTCCGGAAACATCTGTTAAATCACCATTTGTGGCAAACTCGTAATTGGCTTGAAGTGTCTGCCCAAAAACTAAAGCCCCCATAAATAGCATCAATAATGAGAGTAATTTTATTTTCATAATATGTAGTTTAATTAGTTAATTTGTTGTTATTTTTTTAGTTTACAGAAAAACTAAACAGCTCGGAAGTTGCGCTATTCCCTTGTTGGTCTTTTGTGATAACATACCAAAAATAAGTCGTACCTGATATGACTGCAACATTAGACAATGAACTTGTCGTGATTTCTGAATTTAGAAGTGCAGGTGATTCTGTAGTCCCAAAATATACATCGTAGGACGCTATATCATTGTCGACATCGCTTCCTGCCCATTCCAATGTCACCAAAGTTGTAGACGCAATATTGCTTTCGTGTACAGGAGCGACCACCGCTGCAGGGAAAGGCGCATAGTTAACAACACCTTCACCGGCATTATAAAATTTCCATGTAGCACTGGTTGCTGTATCATTAACGGCTTTCGATTTTGAGGTTACAGACCAAGAATAGGGTGTGCCTCGTAAAAGTTCAATACTTAATTGATTTGTTGTACTTGAATGTTTAGTTACTTCGGAAGTAATCAAATTCTTTAAACTCAGTTCATAAGTATCTGTATTGGCACCTGCATTCCATTGAAATGTAATTGTACTAGAAGTTGCCGTAAGGTTTGTTCCCTCTGTACATTCCGAATTTTGCTCAGGAAAAACCAAACTTGCAGCCGTTGGCTTTTGAGGTTGTGGTTCTGGATCAGGATCATTATCACCTCCACCGCTACTACAACTTATACTAAATACCGATACAAATAAACTGATATACAATAGTGTCTTTTTCATTGTTTTATCATTTTATGGTTTGTTATTATCCCATTGGACTCTATGGTTATGATATATAACCCTTTGGGAAGATGCTTTACATCTAAGGCCAGCTTTCCAATAGAAACATCATGCCTATAACTGTAAACCTGCCGACCCAATTGTGAATACATAGCTATGTTCGCAACACCTGCCTGCCTTGTTGCCTCTCCAAGTAATAAGGTAACCGTATCATGAACTGGATTAGGATAAAACCGATCTGTTTGATTGAGCACAATCGTTTCCTTATATAGGCCTTGGCATTCTTTATCGGTATTTACAGTAAGTTCATTAACTGTATTGGGTTTAAGGTTTACCGTAATTTGTTGTTCGGAAGTAGCAAAGGTCTTTCCGTTTAAGCTAATCTGGTATGTTGAAGCACCCGACAAACTTAATTCAACAGCATTTTTGGTGTTATTGACTTTGGAATATACCGAAAGGTTATCGGGTTCTGAAACAACGACTGAAAAACACTGTTCGTAATAAGGGGCATTTTCTATGGTAATGCATACTGTATAGGTTCCTGCTACGAGATTATCCACATTTAAAGGCGTGGTTTGATTAAACGTTTTGGTTTGATCAAAACCATTACCCGTAACAACGGCTGTATATGGGTAATCGGCTTGAGGCACGATTTGTATCTTACCATTATTACTGCTTCGACACGATTCATCAATCACGGCTACCGCGTAATTATCGACAGCCAAATTTGGAATAACTGGCTTTTTAACTGTTATATAACTTGTCAATTCCTTGGTATTGGAGCCTTGCACATTGGCTGCTGTTAACGACACCGAGTAAACCCCTTCTGTATTATAGGTCACTGTCGGGTTTTGTTCTGAGCTTGTTTCTGGAGTTCCTCCAACAAAAGCCCAGGACCAAGAAGTTGGAATATCTGTTGAAGTATCTGTAAAAGCTACTTGTTCTCCTTCCCATACCTCAGTTTTATCTGAGCTAAAATCGGCTGTTGGTGCTGGAGGATTGGCAACAGTTATATAATCGGTAACAGCTTTGGTATCGGTTCCCAAATCATTAGTAACTGTTAGGCTTACCTCATAGGTGCCTGGTGTATTGTATACCACACTTGGATTTTGCTCCGTACTTGTTGCTGGTTCTCCACCATCAAACACCCAAGACCAAGTTTTTGGCATCCCTGATGATGTATCGGTAAAAGCAATTTCTTCTCCTACATAAATGCTTGTATTATCGGAAGTAAAATTGGCTACAGGGGGCATATTGACCGTCTCATTCATTACCGTTACAATTTCCTGAGCAGTTAAGGCTTTGGAATAAATTCTAACATCATCCAGTTCGCCCCTCCAAAAATAATTCACATTATAACCAGCATTACCTATCTGTAAATCATTTACCGTGTTACTAGTATTTATGATTGTAGCTTCAGAATTATAAGAATCTCCTGTATCTGGCTGGTTGGCATAATATACTCCGTCTATGTAGAGCTTGACATCTTTCATTTTGTCACCATCAACAGGATTATATGTTACTGCTATATGGCGCCAGACATCGTTATCGAGTCGTTCTACTGTAGCATCATCATTTTGTACATTACAGGAACCTCCTTCCACTCTAATATTGCCATTCTCGACCATAACATTAAACATACTACCTACTGCGTTCTCTCCCCAGGAAACGATGGTCTTACGGGTTCCTACATTAGTGGTTTTTATCCATGCTGTCACTGTACGCTCTCCATTACCTCCAATACCTTTATAGGAATTTGTTAAATACTGCCCACTGCTCCCTGGTGTTTGATAGGCGCTCTCAGTATTTTCATCTTTATCGTTTACATAAACAGGGGTATAACCACCAACAACTGTTAAATCTCTTTTATAAGATGAATCGTCTAGTAGATTTCCTTGAAAATTGTAGTGCCCTTGTAAGGGACCTGTACCAGCATTTTCAACTACGGTAATGTAATCTATTACCTCTTTAGTGTCTGAACCTGCACTATTGGTTGCTTGAAGAATTACTTTGAATGTCCCTAAAGTATTATAAATTACTGAAGGATTTTGCTCTGTACTTGTAGCTGGTTCTCCACCCTCAAAAGTCCAACTCCATGACGACGGGTTGTTTTGAGAGGCATCTGAAAACGTAACCGCATTTCCCTGATAAACTGTTTGTGTATTTGCAACAAAGTCTGCTACAGGCGCTGGCAATTGTGTTACATTTATGTAATTGGCTTCAGATTTTATCTCGGTACCGGCATCTGTAACATATGTTAGTGTTACGGCATAGGATCCTGGTGTATTGTAAGTAACTTTCGGGTTTTTGTCAATACTGGTTTGTGGATCACCACCTTCAAAAGTCCACATAAAGGATCCAACTTCTATCCCAGTAGTCTCATTGGTAAATTGTATTTGTTCTTCTGTAAAGATGTTAGTTTTTTCTGCAGAAAAACCAACTGTGGGTACCGGTAATGTAATATCATTAAGCGCAGTCCTCCAAAAGCCCCTTCCGTCGGTTGAGACCGTTAGGAAACTGTCATTTCTGGTAGCTCCATAGTATATGTCCATTCCAGACACACGGATGGCAGGCAAACCGTTCGAGTAATCGATCCAACTCCCTAAGGTAGCATCCTTATAATAGACCCCTATATCGGTACCAACGTAGATCCCTTCATCGCTCGACTTATCGTAAACCATCTCTAATAAGGCAACACCGGGAAGACCAGTAGAGATATCCGTCCAGCTACCTCCCTTATCGGTCGATCTGTAAATCTTGCTCCCCTGTAGCATGTACACAATATTACTATCGGTAGGATGGGTCGCTATATCGGTAATGGTTCCGCTTGAAGGCAAACTGCTGGTTAGGTTTGTCCATGTCGGACTGGCTCCACGAACATCATCCGACCTGTAAAAATTACCGTTCCCCCTGGACACGTACATAACGTTGTGGTCGGCATCACACTGCTCGACCTTCTTGATCTTGGTACTGCCCCCAAAGGATGAAATCTTATCCCAAACGGTCGATGAGCTAGCCGTCCGTGCGTTATTGATGCGCTCTACCTCGAACAAACCAACAAATAGGGTATTGACATCGCTCTTATCGAGCACACCCGTACCGGTATACTCCCCCCGGTCTGCAGTAGAGGGATTGATACGTTGAAAGGACATCCCGCCATCGGTAGATCTAGATATCTTCTCGTACTTGAAATGGTAGGCATAGGTATCGTCTGAATAGTCAAATATTACCGTGGCCTCATCACCGCCCCAGGGACTGTACCATACACCGTCACGGTTAAGCTTGATACCACAATGGAACGTTCCGCCGGCTACCACCTCGGGATTGGTCTGACTCTGGGCACACTCCCAGACCTCGGCTACTGGTAATCCATCGGTAATCTGCTGGAATTTATTGTTAGCGTTTAAGTAATAGATACCTCCATCGTTAACGGCAAACAGCACATTGGTATGGGGAGAGTAGGCCCAGGTTAACTGGTCTAAATGCAACCCGCCCCCATCGGCCGTAACATCATTGAATACCTGCGACCAGGTCGCACCACCATCAATCGACTTCCACGACTTTACGCCTCCGGCATACACCACATCGGCATTAGTTGGATCGGCCACTATAAAAAGATTGTAATTGGGCTGCCCCCTGGAAATGGCGCCCCCGTTGTCATATCCTGTTATACAAGGAGTGCCCCCAGACTGCTTTGTAAACGACACCCCGGAGTCCGTTGACCGATATACGCCCTCGAACGAGTCGTCTCCCAGATGGTCCCTTGAATTAATAACATAGACCATGTTGGGGGACGCTGGGGTCACGGCCAACTTCATAAAGGTGCCTTGCCCAAAGTCCGTCGTGTTCTCCGTCCAGCTAACACCGCCATCGGTAGAACGGAAAAATTGCGAAGGGGAACCATCGGTCCCAGCATACATGATATCGGGATTGGCAGGGTGCACGCGCAGTTCCTCGACCCTTACTGCCGATTGTACCATACTGAAACTCGCTCCCCCATCCAACGAACGGTAGATACCACTGTCGTTCCCCACAACAACCACAGAAGGCTCATCTGGCTTTATCAACAGTGCATTGGTATTGCTCGTGGTCAGAGCGGTAGCGCCCCAACTGGAACCGCCATCGTTAGACTTCAGAACGCCCAAATTCGTCCCGATGTAAATGGTATTGGCATTGGTAGGGTCTACCTGAGAAATATACACCTCCTCCACCAAGTGGTCGGTTAAAGGTGTCCAACTGTTCCCTGCGTCGGTGGTCTTAAAAAGCCCCCCTTTAAAGGTCGATACGTAATAGGTGCTGGCATCGGCAGGGTGGAACGCAATGTCCTTTACACGGCCCCCGTCTTTCTTGATGCCGTTTCTAGGCCCTACGTTTATAGGACCATAGTTAAACCACTGTCCTTGTTGCTGGACCATAGCTCCAGCTCGGAAACGCTGGAACTCCCTTTTTACCTGCACGGCCGAGATCACATTGCCCATGGCATCTAAACGCCTGGAGTTGATCGCGTACCACTGCTCAAACTGCTTAGAGCGGTCGCCCTTATGGTGCGTATGGTGCTCCCAGTAAGCATCGAATGCCTCCCTGGCGGCTTCCATGTTAACACCCGGTTCTTCCATCATATCTATCCAGACAGGATAGTCTTGCTCTAGCAAAATATCTCCTTTTCTATCTTTTTCTATTATTTTGATAAAAACCNNCATGCTATTGCTACGCTCTCACAATAAAGAATTTCTTGAAACGAACTATCCCCGAGGCAGACCCTCAGGGGGTATACTTCGACAAGTTCTGTCTCTGTACAGGTTTCGCTCGTTTCATTTTGACCCTACAAGGCAAAAAACCGAAATTCTGTGTTTAGATTCCCGTTTTATTCATCAAAACATATTTTAAATTAAGGTATTCATGAATCTACGATTTAACGGGAATGACAATTTCAACGGAAACCCCGACGCTGAGCGTCAAGGAATTCTTTTTTATTAAAAAGTTTAAAGATTAACGACAGAACGTTTTCTATTTTAATCTTCTTCACTTTGTGCCGTCATCTCCTCTATAGCTTTAATCTTGAACCTATCCACTAGAGGTGTGCTATGCTCTGATCTTATGATATCAAACAGACGTTTTATAACTTCAGGATTATCGGCTGCTACATCGGCTGCTTCTGCTGGATCTAGTTCTATATTGTATAGTTCGATGTCTTTATTTCCTTTTTTTATGTTTTTCCAGAGTATCTTCCACTTACCCATTCTTACGGCTACCTGACCGTTGTACTCCGGAAATTCCCAGTACAGATACTCATGTTCCTTTTGCTTCCCTTGCTGCGTTAGTGTTTCATAAAAACTTATACCATCGATGGTCTCTGGTTTTTTAATTTGAGCTACATCACACAGTGTAGGCATAACATCCCAAAACGCCGAAATATGATCTGTTTTAGTTCCTGATTTAATGTGACCTGGCCAGGAAGCTATCATAGGGACACGTATCCCACCTTCGTAAACAAAGCCTTTACCGCGACCATACTCACTTTTAAAAGGTTTAGCGCTATCGAACCATGGAGAATCTGAGCCCCCATTGTATGTTGGTCCATTATCGGAAGAGAAAATGATGAGTGTGTTCTCATACTTTCCTGTTGCTTTGAGATGAGCTATAAGTTTACCAATATTTTCATCCAGATAAGATATCATGGCCGCATACGTGGCATGGGGGTATCTTACAGGGAAATACCCTTTACTCCCCAAGTAAGGTTCTTCTGTCCCAAATTTTTTAACGTAATAGTCCACCCATCGTTTTGGAGCCTGTAATGCTGCATGCGGAATGGGCGTTGCCCAATACATAAAAAATGGATCTTCTTTTACGCCATCTACAAAACTTATTATTTTCTCATATGTTACTTCGGGAGCATAATAGGGTTGGTTATACTTTTTATAAGAGGTCTCGGCATACGGATCGTCTTCTTTATTTAGTTTAGTCCCTGGAGGCACGGTATCGTTCGCTAAGTGATACCGTTTATCATTTTCGTAAAGATGTAACGGATTGTATGTGTGCGCCTGACGTTGGCAATTATATCCAAAAAAATAATCAAACCCCATCGTTGTAGGTATTGATTGTGTATGTGGCGCACCTAAGCCCCATTTACCAAACATACCGGTAGTATAACCAGCTTCTTTGAGCAATTTAGGGATGGTTAGTGTATTTGCTGGTAATGGGCGTTGCCCTTCCAATGTAGAGTCTTTAGCTACTTTAACATAATTCCATACATCCCCAGGTTCGCCACGCTGCCATTCGTCGTTCCCTCTTACAGGCGAATGCCCCAAATGCAAGCCCGTTAATAATGATGCTCTTGCGGGCGCACATACGGGTGCTCCCGAATAATGTTGTGTAAAAAGCATTCCTTCTTTAGCCAACTGGTCGATGTTAGGTGTTTCAATCTTTGTTTGTCCGTAAACACCCAACTCGGCATAACCCAAATCATCGGCCAGAATATAAATTATATTGGGACTTTGATTAAAAGCCTCTTGCGCGTTTTCCTGTTTACAGGAGTATGCGAGGATTAAAATCATAAAAAGATGACACAACCGTTCTTGATAAAACATATTCATGAAAATTTAATTTGAAAGCGTATCTGAATTGATTTAATTCTGATAACGTATTTTGGAATTGACAGCATAGACTTGTAAGAAAAAGAGGCATCATAGAATTATTCTATAAATATGCCGATGCCTCTTCCATCGCTATTAATCAACCACAAAATACATGTTAAATTCCTGCTAATTCTTCTATTTCTTCAGAAGTCAATGCTTTATTATAAAGCCTAAAATCATCCATCGCTCCAGTATAAGGCCTAAATGTTAAGCTTCCATCGGAAGCACCTTCTGAACCAATCGTAATTTGCCTGTCACCAGCAACCGCTGTATTCACCCTGCTTTCACTTACTGAAAGATCTACAACACCATCTATATAAATTTTAAGGCTTTGTCCGTCATATGTGTATGCTATGTGATGCCATGCACCATCATTTACTGATGACGGGCTATTATAACCGCCTCCCTGAAATTCAAATCTAACGGTTCCGTTACCATTTATAACAAAGGTATTTCTACTAAATGTTCCGCTGTTACCCCATGTTGCAACACCTTGTCTGGCTGTATTGCTTGTTTTAACCCATACGGCAACTGTTCTGGGATTATTTCCTGTTATACCGTTATAGCCATTAATAGTAAGACCACTACCATCAATAGTTGCTGCAAAGTCGTTTACGATACCTGCTTCGTACCCAGAAACAGAACCCGTAACGTTCTCTTCGGAATATTCTTCAAATAAGCTTTGCTCAAAATTCAATCGAATTCTAACAGCTGGGTCCAAAGGTTCCCCTTCAACTGTTATGTACCCTTCCTTAACGACCTCTTCTGCTCCAAATTCGTTTCTAATTTTAAGAGACACTGGATAAGTTCCTTTTACCGTATACTTAACCGTTACATTTGAACTGATACTACTTCCAGGGCTTCCTCCCGGGAAATTCCAGGAATATAAATCGCCTTCATTAACATCACTAGGTGAAAAATTAATGGTTTCAAATTGAAAAATGGAGGTAGCAGATGCTGTAAAATCAGCATTTGGCAACAAACTGGGATCTACGTGCTCTTCACCTTTGCGCAACCCATTTTCATTGGGTGAACAGGCAAATACAATCGTTAGTAACAATAGCTGTATTAAGTATTTTATTCTATATTTTTTCATTGTTTTAAATTTTAAATTGATGATATTAAACCTGTGGAGAATCTCCACAGGTCTCTGTAAAATACAGTACTACCACCCCGGGTTTTGCTCCAATTCTGTATTTATAACTAATTCGTTAGATGGTAGCGGATACAGATAGTAATACTCTGGAAACGCACCTGGTATATCATCTAAAAACTGCACATAACCTTCTGATGCATTATTTTGAATCTTAACTGTTGGATAGTCGGACTTTTTTACCCATCTTCCCAATTTTACATCGGTTGCATAATCCATTTTTTTCCAACGTCTTAAATCATCTCTTCTAAAGCCATCTCCCATCAATTCAACAGCTCTTTCTCTACGAATTTCCCATAAAACGGGATCTACAGTCGTGTCTCTTGTAGGATCCCAATCGGCTGTAATTGCTCCTACATCCATTCCTGCTACCCCTCCTCTGGTTCTAAGGGGGTTAATAGTTATACTTGCAATAGCTTGATTAAATTGCCCCATTTCGAATGCAGCTTCTGCATAATTCAGCATCACTTCACCCATTCTGAATATAGGCATATCACTAATATCTGCTGAGGACGTTTTATAATTATGCTCGTTATACACTTTCCAAAAACGATAACCATTATTGGTTTGTGTAGGCGTTAATTGTGTAAAATTAGGCACACCTCCTGTTACACGTCCTGACCAGTTTCTGTCCGGTAAATTTTTATAAGGAAACCCTCCTGTTATGGCCTCCAGAATTGGGAAATATTCTCTACTTGGGTCTGCTGGATCTGATGATATAAAACCAAAATCCTGAGAGCCATTCCCAGTAACCTGATAAGGAGGCGGTGTCATAACAAGTAAGCGATTATCCCTGTTTTTAAATTCTGCGTTAAAATCTTTATCTCCTAAAAATTGTGTATTACCTGCATTATAAATTGGTAAGCCATTTTTAGTTAAAAATTTATCTACTCCCTTTCTGGTGAGGTCATACTTATTGTTAGTAGATCGTGTATTGGTAGAGACCCAATGTGTCAACTCATCTATTACATAATGCTTGTACAATAATATCCCTGATTGTCCTGCCAAATCTTCACTATTAAAAACGTGATCGTAATTATTCATAATAGTAGGATACTTATTTACCAACTCTTGAGAAGCAGTAATACAAGCATTAAGAAACTTATCGGCATTTCCTAAATTATGGTATTTTCTCCAAGTACCTTCAAACAGCGCAAAACGCGATAATAAAGCGCGGGCGACATCGGCATTAACGGTATTATCTCCATCGCCATCTGATTTTATATTATCTACTGCAAATAATAAATCTCTTAGGATATTATCGGCCACCAAATCTCTACTGTCTCTAGACCCGAATAATGTCTCAGTATCCAGATCAGTGAGTTCATTTTCTACCCAGGTTACCCCACCAAAAGTAGATAACAATGTAAAATATTCGTGCGCTCTAAAAAACAGACCTACCCCTCTCCAATGTGCCTTTTCTTCATCAGTTATATCGGCTTTATCTAAATTGTCCAGCATGATATTAACCTTTCTGATATTGGTATAGGAATTGGTATATCTGCCATCTGTAGTAGGCACATTATATTCCCCATAGATGTAACTTCGTCTTCCTCCCAACATCAAATCACCATCCAAATCTCGCGTAGCCGACCAGCTTGTACTTCTTCCGTAGCTATCGAAGAAGTCATAAAAACTCCAAGCATAGGTCTTGATGTTGTTATAAGTACTGAATATAGTTGCTACAGACAGTTCATCTTTCGGAGCTTTATCCAAAAACTCATCATTGTTACAAGCAGTTATGAACAAACTACTTATTACGTATATTAAAATAAATCTTATTTTCTTCATAATGCTATTTTTTAAAATGATAGATTTAATCCTAAAGAATACTGTGTCATAATAGGATACACTCCATTTGATCCCTGATCGGGCTCTAATCCTTTAGGCAACTTATCGAAGGTGTGAATATTATTTCCTGACAAAAATATTCTGAACTTATCCACCTTTAATTTGTCCAAAAATTTACTATCTAAACTATAACCAAACGTTATATTCTGGATACGCAAATAACTCTCATCACTTAGATACTTGGTTTGAACTCTCCTGTTTCTACCATAGTTACTATCTGTATTTCCGTTATTAGGATCTCCGTATATCCTGGGGTAAAAGGCATCCTGATTATCTGGCGTCCAGTAATCTAATTGATGCTTATATATATTATCAAATACAGAAGGATAAGGCCATATAAGATCAGAATTTCTCCAGCTATCTTGTTTGCCTACACCACTTAGTACAAAAGAGAAATCAAACCCTTTGTAAGACGCAGAACCATTGACACCAAACTGATAACGCTTCCTGCTGTTACCAATTACTTTTCTATCGCCAGCCCCTGTAGTTATTACACCATCAGAATTTTTAATTGGATTCCCTTGACTGTCCAGCTCTGTAATAACCGTTGAATTACCAGCTGCTATGAAACCATCTCCATCTAAGTCTTTATATTTTACATCACCAGGATAGGGTGTTTGACCTATAAAGGTTGGCACTCCCGGTTTCAATTCTCTATCTGGACCTGAAAGGTCTGCATTTAAGGTTCCTGGCACAAAATCGTCAACGGTATAATAGCCATCGGTTACATATCCCCAAATATCTCCAATTCTAGCACCTTCTCTAAATTGGCTAATTAAACCTCCGGGATTATCGAATTTGGTAATTTCTGCAACATTGTCAAAAACATTCACATTAATGTTATATCTAAAATCTCCTATACGGTCTTTCCATCCTACTGTTACTTCCCAACCAGTGGTCTCTAAATCTGCCACATTCTGAAATGGTGCTCCTGTTCCCAGAATGCCAGGTAACGGTTCACCTTCTCTTAGCATTCCCAATGTTTCTCTCCTATAAACTTCAAAACTGGTATCTAAACGATTTTTAAACATTGTTAGGTCCAATCCTATATTGGTAGATACTATTTCTTCCCATGTTAAGCCTGCACTTATTAACTGAGCAGGCTCAAAAGTTAAATAACGTAAATCGCTATTTAGATTGATCCAACTAGCAAAGAAAGATTCATAACCAGGATTGAAGGGGTAATAATCTCTGCCTCCTGTTAACGGATTGGTTGCTATTTGATTACCTATTTCTCCCCAAGAGAATCTTGGTTTTAGTATAGATATAAAATCTACATTCTTCATAAATGGTTCTTTTGCAATATTCCAGGCTAATGAGAATGAAGGCAACTCTACAAAGCGATCGCCTTCAGCAAAAATTGAAGAGCCATCATATCTAAAATTCGCTTCTGCAAAGTAGCGTTCTTTATAATTGTAGTTTAAACGACCAAAATAACCAACAATAGACCAGTCGTAAAAGGCTTCACTAATATCTATATTATCACCTTCGGCCAATTCAAAGGTTGGGGTGGTAATATCTATTAAACCATTTCTTGATGCGGAGAAAGATTCAAAATTTTCTTCTTCTCGGTTTAAACCTGCTAAAACATTAAAATTATGATCACCCAGGCTCAACTGATATTTAGCATAAAGGTTTAAAGCATTATAAACTGTCTGATTTTTTGATCTTGCAACAGAACTGTTTCTAATTTCGTCTTCTGCCGTTCCATTAACAGTAAATAAATGGGCTCTGGCAAATCGACGACCGTTATTCACAGTAAAATTACTTACCAGATCCTTTTCATAAGTATACTCTCCTATTAATGTCAAGTTATTAACTGGCTCCCATTTTAATTGTTGGTACAATCTTGTATTATCTATATAACGTTTTGAAGGTTCTCTATAACGTACCAAGTTACCTGGCGTATCCACAGGAAAAGCTTCTCCATCAATATCCAACCATCCTGTTGGATCAAACATACGCAATTGAATTGCTTGTGAATAAGAAGCCATTGGTCTTGTTTGCACACTCGATCTATATAAAATATTAGTTGTAGATTCTAGATTGGGTGCTATATCTGCACTAACCGAACTGTTAATGTTATACTTTTTGAAATTGTCCTGATTAGTAACCATAATACCATCCTCGAATGTATAACCAGCACTTAAACGATATGCCACTTTTTCGGCGCCTCCGCTTACGGTAAAATTGTGTATGGTAGAATGTCCAAAATTATTCAAAAACTCATCTATAAGATTAGAATCTGCCAAGGGATAATACTGTGAATTTGCAGTATCGAAGTGGATTGGATACGTTGTTCCATTTACTGGGTCTGAGATTAAATTTAACTGACTTCTATCGGTATCATACAAATTCAAATAACCTAACCAATCTTCCACATTCTGACCTGCAAAATAATCTCTAACGCCCCATTCATTAAGTGCTTCGATAAATTCTCTTGTGGTTGCCTTTTGCGGTAAATCGGCAGTTGTGGAGATACTCGTGGTAGCATCATACGTAAATCTTACTTTTTGGTTTCTTTTAGCTTTTTTAGTTGTAATAAGAATAACTCCAAATGCTGCCCTTGCACCATAAATAGAACTGGCTGCCGCATCTTTTAATACTGAAATTGATTCTATATCCCTTGGATTTAAATCTTCTAAACTACCTTCAACGTTATTAATCAAAACTAAGGGGCTTCCTCCATTTATAGATGTAAACCCACGAATGTTTATGCCAACACTATTAGCTCCGGGTTGCCCGGATGTGTTTGTGACCTGTAACCCTGCTGCAACTCCTTGCAATGATTCTGCAGCATTGACAATAGGTCTATCTCCAATAATTTCATCCATCTTAACGAACGTTGTAGCGCCTGATACATTTTCCTTCTTTTGTGTACCAAAACCAACCACTACGACCTCTTCGAGTGTTGATACGTCTTCTATTAAAACTGCATCAATCGTTGTTTTACCCTTTGCAGTAAATTCCTGTGTTAAGTATCCTATATAAGATATTATAATCACATCATTTTCATTGACCAATATGGAGTAATTACCATCAAAATCGGCCGATGTCCCTCTGGTTGTTCCTTTAACTGTAACCGTTGCTCCAGATAACGGTATACCCGATTCGTCCTTAACGGTTCCTGTTACGGTGTTTTCTTGTGCTTGCATTGAACAGGTAAGGATCAATAACAGCACACACAATCCGTTTGTTAGTATTCTCTTCATAAGTTTGATTTAAAATTAGTTTTAGTTATTACTCTTGAATTAGATTGTCTTTCGTTGTATTTGTTCTTCATTAATTTTGGTTTTGGTTTATGTTAGTATTCATTTTATGAGATTCATTTAATAACTGTCTTTCATCCAGTTGTAGGGGTTTCGTTTAATCCAGGTCCCTCTGGTAAAATCGGGGAAGTCCTGGGGTTGGCCGTTGTTTTCTATGGAAGCTTCCGACAACGGGGTAATGGCACTCCATGCGGCCGCATCGTATGCATCCATCGGTGGTGCTATGTTTTGCTTGGCAGACTCCACAAAGGCCTGTAGTACGAAGAAATCCATGCCGCCGTGCCCTGCTCCCGTTGCCAGTTCGCCGTACTTCTTCCAGAGCGGGTGGTCGTACTTTTCCAACCAGGCTTTGGATTCGTCCCAGCGATGTGGCTTCGATTGCCCTTCAACGTATATCCTGTCCCCGTCCTTTTCCCACAGGCCCTTCGTTCCCTGTACCCTGAATCCTAATGAATAGGGTCTTGGCAACGATACGTCGTGGGTAACGATGATGGTCTCGCCATTGGCCGTTTCGATGGTAGAGGTAATTACATCTCCCATCTTAAAGTTCACTTTTGCATTGGGATGGTCTTTACCTCCATTATCAACTATGTAATTATGCAGTCCTCGGCTTTTGGTAGCGTGAGAGGTTAAAGATACAAATCGGTTGCCTCGGTTAATGTCGCACATTGCTGCTATCGGACCAACACCGTGCGTTGGGTATACGTCGGCGTTCCTTAATACAGAGTGTTGGGTCCTCCATACGGATTCCGATATGCCCTTTTCGCCAAACTCCACCCCTTTGCCATAGGCGGTCTTTCCGTCGTTAAGCATTACAAAGCGCAGGTCATGCTGGTAACCGCACCTAAAGTGCACGAGCTCCCCAAACACGTTTTGCTTTACCATGTTCAGTACGGCCAGTACATCGCGACGGTAGTTCACGTTCTCCAGGATCATCATGTGGGTGCCCGTCTTCTCGTGTGTGTTTACCAGGTCCCAGCATTCTTCAAGTGTGTTGGCCGCCGATACCTCGAGCCCGGTGTACTTGCCAGCCAGCATGGCGTCCTTGGCCATACGGGTGTGCCATAGCCATGGCGTGGATATAATAACGGCATCAAGGTTCTTCAGTTCCAGAAGGTTCCTGTAGTCGTAATCGTTGCTGCCAAAGACCTCGGGCTTCTTAAAGCCCGCCTTGTCGATCTTGTCCAGGGCTATGCTGATCCTGTTGGGGTCGATATCGCAAATGGCCGTGATCTCTACGTCCTTTCTATGTAAAGCATTGTTTAAGTGGTTAGTGCCTCTTAATCCAACCCCAATGAAACCCAGTTTGAGCTTCTGGCCATCAGAGGACAGCATGCCCCCGAACGACAGGTTAGGAAGTAAGGCTGCTCCCGCACCCACAAGGGCGGTGGTCTTAACAAAATTTCGTCTTGATGTCATTTATATTCTTATTTAATTCACAATTCTAAAAACGGCATGAGCCATCGAACCACTCCAAAATTAGTACGAGAAGAAAAAAAGTTTAAGGGGTTATTTACGCTAATAAGACTTTCAAATAAAGTAAAGACCAAAATGACCCCTACTTTTTGTTAATATGACTACTCGTGAGAAATATAAAGCTCGAAAAATAGCTGTCATCACAAGATTTATTGTATTAATACAGTTAAAAATGCTAATTTTGAGAATCATTACTTTTTTTGATAAAATCAACAACAAATTCCAAATTGTTGGGGTTTGCCGACTTTTTAACTTCTAAACGTAAACAAATGTCCTTTTGCCATTTAATTAATAAAACAGGAATAAGAAAGCTTTTAACAGTATATCTGTTAATAATGCCTACCTGTTTTAGCATTGGACAAAGCAATTCATACTTTATAAAATTAGACAGAACGTTTAATGCTAGTTGTAATATTGAAGAAGGGCCTTTAGGCTACTTATGGTTTATAAATGATGATGGCCTCTATAAGTACAATGGTCTTGATTATTCAATTTTAAGGTATCGAGAAATTTTCGGAGAAGATTTTAATGGAGACAGTAATTATAAAATAAAAAAGGATCATCACAAAAATTTGTGGCTGTATACTTTAAAGGGAGAGCTTACTAAAATTGATTCACTAGGAAATTATAGCTCATATAAAAGCTATATTTCTGGCAAAGACAAGGCGAATTATATAATAAGTATTAGCTCGGACGATCACTATACCTGGTTTGGCTCTAATAAGGGTATTATATATAGGTATGATCAGAAATCCTCCGAATTTAAAAAAATTGTCGACCTTTCAACTCTATCTCTTAAATCGACTTCTTTTTTCAGCATTGCCGTTGTAAATTACGACCAGCTATTCTTTAGTACTTCGGACGGACTCCTTTATAGATACAATCTTAATTCGGGGACATTTCAAACTTTAAATCTTACAGAAAATGAATTTAACAAAATCGATCTTTTAAATGATAAGCTAGGCATATTATGGATTGCTACCTATTATGATGGTCTCATAAAATTAGATGTTACTAACAATAGGATAATACAGCGCTATGGTTTGTTTGAAGAAAGAGATAATGTAAACCGCTACGCTATATTTCGTTGTCTTCATATAGATAATTACGGCACTCTATGGGCAGGGACTGATGGCAGTGGGTTATATAAAATAGAAAACGATAAGGCTCTTATTTTTAAAAAAGACGAAAATAACCCGTTTACACTTAGTGATAATACCGTAAATTATATAAGCTCGGATTCTCACGGGAATATTGTCCTGACCTTGAAAAAGGGGATTATCAACATACTACCCAATAATCTTAGCAATATTTCCTTTTTTAGCGGATTAAAAAATAATGCACCTCTAAATGTTGATGTTCTATCATCTTTAAAATCTTCCGATGGTTCTTTATGGATAGGGACAGATGGTAAAGGATTAAACAGAATATTACCCGATTATACCACCGTACAATACAACAAACTAAAATCAGGCAATCTGTACTTTAAAGGAGAATATATCAATGCACTTCAAGAGGATCCCCAAAATATCATCTGGATTGGAACCTACTTAAACGGATTGTGGGTGTACGACCCTAAAACCAACATATTTAAAAACATAGAGATCACAAACCTAAATGGAACCGAGTTAAATGACATCACAGAAATATTTATCGATTCCAAAAAGCGGGTTTGGGTATCTTCGTATGGCTGTTTAAGTATCTTTTCGGAAAACCAAAAGCTCCTAGCTAAGTTTGACTATTCTAAACACGGCCTGTTTGGCAGGGCATCAGAATGCATTATAGAGGACGAAAATGGCGTTATATGGGTTGGCGTTTTGGATGGTGGGCTATTTCGTTTTAATGAAAGTTCAGATGGGCTTTCAAATTCCTATTTCACTAGGCATAATTATTACATAAAAGCAGTAGGAGACAATAGGAATTATAATCCCAAATTTTTATCGACCGACAATGATGGGTCTATATGGATTAGCACGACATCAGGACAAGTTATCAAATTCAATCTTAAAGATTATACGTTCCAAAATTATAGTAGAGCTAACTATTTAGGAAACTATTTTTATTTCTCCGCATTGGCAGAAAACAAAGATAACCTATGGCTTGGGAGCAATAGAGGATTACATCACTATAATCTAAAAACGAACGCCTTAACATCTTACTTTGAAATAGACGGACTAACCGGAGATAACTTTAGTCGGCACAATGCAGCTAAAGATAAAAATGGCTTACTTTATTTTGGAAGCGAATATGGAGTAAATGTTATTAATCCGGCTACAATAAACAAGGAAAATATAAATTCGCACATATATATAAATGAAATTGAAATCCTTAACAAACCCGCTAGTTCTATTTTAGGGGATCCCCTTTTTAAAAATATTGTTGAACGTACTACCAAAATAAATGTCAATTATGATCAAGCCTCCTTCTCTTTTAGGTTTAGTGCCATAGGCAATATTATAAGTTCAAATTATCATTATGCCTATCGTTTGAAAGGTTTTGATAAGAACTGGATTCCTGCAAGACCAGACAGGAGGGCTACGTACACAAAGATCCCTCATGGCACCTACATTTTTGAGGTAAAAGCAGGATCCGAAAACGGTATTTGGGATATTCCCCCCAAAGCGATCACCATTACGATAAACCCACCTTGGTGGCTTTCAAATATAGCCTATTTAAGTTACTTCATTATTTTTCTTTTAATAGGTTACGGGGTTTACCTCTGGATACGTTTAAAGAAAAAGTTAGTTAAAGAAGCATGGGAGAACCAAAAAGAAAAGGAACTATACGGTTTAAAAATGAACTTTTTCGCCAAGATGTCCCATGAAATACAAACGCCTTTAAGCTTGATACTGGGGCCCATAGACGATATGCTTGACCGCGCGAAATCAACTGGAAATTTTCTCTTAAAACAGCGACTTCAAATTATAAAGAATAATGCTCACAGGTTATCTCGCATAGCTTCCGAACTTACAACTGTAAGAAATAAAGAACTAGATAAAATACGGATCTACGCTACCAAAAAGGACCTTATACTACATCTAAAAGAAATTGCAGAATCCTTTGCAGAACAAGCTCGTTTTAAACATATTGATTTTATTCAGGAATATCCTTCAGAAGAGGTTACTCTTTGGTATGATTCCGACAAAATTGAGCATGTTTTTTACAACTTACTGTCAAACGCTTTTAAATTTACACCTCAGGAAGGCACCATCAGTTTAAAAGCCAGACTAAAAAAAGAGCAAGATAGTATCGAAATTACCATTAATGATTCGGGTCCTGGTATTGAAAAAGAAGAACTTCAAAATATATTTATGTTATTCTATCAATCGGAAACGGGCAAACGCAAAAAGGGCTTAGGTATTGGGCTTGCTTTGGTTAAAGAACTGGTAGCACTTCATAATGGAAAAATTAAGGTGAAATCCTCAAAAGAAAAAGGCACACAATTTAAAGTTGCCTTAAGCACTAAAGAAAATAATTTAAGGGAAGACCAAAAAGTTTCAATAACGGATAAAGTACCTTCTTTAAATTCTTCTTTAAATTTAGAGTTGGATGGCGTCCTAATGAATTCTTCTAAAAGCATCCAAAAACCAGAAAACACCCTTCTTATTGTTGAAGACAATATTGAAATGCAGATTTTTTTAAGAGATATATTTCATAACTCATATAACATTATAATCGCCGACGATGGCAAACAAGGCATTGCATTGGCTAAAAAGCATATCCCAGATCTAATAATAAGCGATGTAATGATGCCCGAGTTAAATGGGATTGACATGTGTAAAAAACTCCAAAAAAATGCTCTTACAGCCCATATTCCTGTCATACTTTTAACAGCAAGAAATACCACTGCCGCCAGATTGCACGGCTTACAATCTGGAGCTATTGAATTTATTCAAAAACCTTTTAATTTCAATGAGCTCTTTATTAAAGTTAATAATATTATTAATGCAAAAAACAAAACACTCTCCAAATACAAAACCGAATTAATAAGTCTTCCTGAAGACTCTAACTTACAATCTAAAGATGAAATTTTTATACAACGTTTAACCGAAGAAATTTCGAAACAACTAGATAACCCGGACTTTAAATTAGAAGAGCTGGCAAACATAATTGACATGAGTTATTCTAGTATTTATAGAAAATGCCAAGAAATTACAGGCAAAACACTTATTGATTTTTACAGAACCTTACGTATAAAAAAAGCAGCATTACTCATTCTCAAGTATAATTACAATATTAATGAAGCAGCTTTTATGGTTAGCTATAGAGATATTAAGTATTTTAGAAAATGCTTTAAAGAAGAATTTGGAAAAACACCTATGGCTTTAAAAAAGGACTCTCAAAAAAAAGGATTAAATCACGTTTTAAATGAGCATAAAATACATTTTTCCATATAACAATATTTACCTGTATGGTCAATTGTACACTAAATATAATACTCGGTAGTCTGAAAAATTTCTTTAAGTACAAAATAACTTTCCAAAACACCAATATTTTCAATTTTAGACAGTTTTGTTCTCACAAATTCATGATACACATCAAGGCTTTCTAAGTTAATTTTTAAAAAAAAATCGACTTTCCCTGCCATATGATAACATTCCTGAACTTCATGCAGTGCTCGAATTTGTCTGTCAAATTTGTCAATAAATCCTTGATCATGATAACGCAACGATACCATACAAATAGCTGTGACAGGTCTTTGGATTTTTTTTTTGTCTAAAAGTGCCACATAATTTTTTATAAATCCTTTTTTCTCTAAGCGTCTAATACGCTCATATACTGGCGAAACTGTTAGATTTAACATTTCTGCTATTTCTTTCGTTGTCTTTTTGGAATCCTTTTGCAGGATACGCAAAATATTTAAATCGACTTCATCTATTTTTTCCATCTAAAGATAAATTTACTTTTAAGCTTTTATTTACATCACTATAAAAGTAAATAATAATAAATAAATTCAAAATAAAAGATGATTTTACTTTTTTTATTATTTAAGAAAGATGTTTTAATTGCAAAACATTGATTTTAAGTAATTTTGTTCTTTACTAACTTATAATATAATGACACAAGACACCATATTAATAACGGGATCTAGCGGACAACTAGGTTCTGTTCTATCAAAAAGACTTCAAGATAAATTCGGGGTTAATAATGTTATCGCTACCGACTTAAGGGATAATGCTTCATTTGTCGGTCAATTTGAAATATTGGATGCTACAGATTTTGAGGCTTTAACAGCTATTGTTATAAAGTATAATGTTACTCAAATTTATCATATGGCCGCTATTTTATCGGCAAATGGCGAAAAGAATCCGCTATTAACTTGGGATATCAACATGAAAACATTTTTTAATGTACTTGAAGTATCCAGACTACATAATATTAGTAAGGTATTTTTCCCAAGTTCGATTGCTGTTTTTGGAGCTAATGTAAATCGCAACAACACACCTCAAGATTCTAACCTAACACCTGCAACAGTATACGGCATGACCAAAGCTGCCGGTGAAAATTGGGCCAATTATTATTATAAAAAATACGGATTGGATATTCGTTCTATTCGTTATCCTGGCGTTATAGGATACCAATCCTTACCAGGTGGAGGTACTACAGATTACGCTGTGGACATTTTTCATAAAGCTATTAAAAATGAATCTTTTGAATGTTTTTTAAGTGAAAAGACCACGCTTCCAATGATTTATATGGATGATGCCATAAGAGCAACTATTGAAATTATGGATGCGCCTTCTGAAAACATTAAAACCAGAACTTCATACAATATTGCGGGTGTAAGCTTTAATCCTGAAGAAATAACAAATGCAATCCAAACTATTTATCCCGATTTTAAAGTAACTTACAAACCCGATTTTAGACAAGATATTGCAGATTCGTGGCCAAAAAGTATTGATGACACAAATGCCAAGAATGATTGGAATTGGAAACCAAATTACAATTTGGAAACCATGACTGAAGATATGATTGAAAACCTAAAAGCAACTTATTTAGAAAAAATTTAAATCTAAAGACATTATGTACAGTATTAAAAATGACTTATTAAACGATATTCAAGACATAAAAGATAGCGGTCTTTATAAAGACGAACGTATTATAACATCTAAACAAGGTGCTCTAATAAATACAACAGCCCAAAACGAAGTACTTAACTTCTGTGCCAACAACTATTTGGGGCTAGCGGCAAACCCCGATGTTCTTGAGGCTGGAATAGAAGCTATTAAAACTCATGGTTTCGGACTTTCTTCTGTGCGGTTTATTTGTGGAACACAAGATATTCACAAAGAACTGGAGAAAAAAACTGCCGAATTTTTAGGCATGGAAGACTGTATTTTATATGCTGCCGCTTTTGATGCCAATGGAGGACTTTTTGAACCATTGTTAAATGCCGAGGATGCTATAATATCGGATGAACTCAATCATGCTTCTATCATTGACGGCATTCGCTTATGTAAGGCGAAGCGATTTAGGTTCAAGCACAACAACATGGAGGACTTAGAAGAGCAACTTAAAGCTGCTAGTTCTTCTAGACGCATATTAATAGTTACCGATGGCTCTTTCTCTATGGATGGCACTATCGCTCAACTTGATAAAATATGTGACCTAGCCGATAAGTACAATGCTCTAGTAATGATAGACGAATGTCACTCCACTGGATTTTTAGGAGCTACTGGAAGAGGGTCTCATGAGTATAACAACGTTATGGGGCGCATTGACATTATAACGGGTACTTATGGAAAAGCCCTTGGCGGTGCTTCCGGTGGGTTTACAGCTGCTAGAAAAGAAATAGTAGATATTTTAAGACAGCATTCACGCCCTTATTTGTTTTCAAACACCTTAGCACCGGCCATTGTTGGAGCTACCTTAAAAGTACTGGACATTCTTAAAGCATCTACACACTTAAAAGACAAATTGGAGGCCAACACCAAACAATTTCGTTCGGGAATGACTGCTGCTGGGTTTAACATTGTAGAAGGCACCCACCCTATAGTTCCTATTATGCTAGGTGAGGCAACCATAGCACAGGAGTTCGCTAAACGCCTTTTGGATGAAGGTATTTATGTTATTGGATTCTTTTATCCTGTGGTCCCTAAAGGTAAAGCCAGGATTCGAGTTCAGTTGTCTGCTGCTCATGAACCAGAGCATGTTGACAAAGCTATTAAAGCATTTATAAAAGTTGGAAAAGAATTAAACGTCATTTCGTAACACACTCAATCTAATATATCTCTAAATTAATAAGCCCTTGAAATAGTTATCAAGGGCTTATTTCGTTATATATATTGTGTCTTATTTACAAATCAAATAATCGTGGTAATAACATAGATATTTCAGGGATGTAGGTTACTAATAGCAACACGATAACCATAATTATCAAAAAAGGAATCAGCGGTTTAACAACCTGAGTAACTGATATATTGGCAATACCACTCCCAACAAAGAGAATAGTTCCTACAGGGGGTGTACACAAACCAATACATAAGTTAAGTACCATAACAATTCCAAAATGCACAGGTTCCATACCCAATGCAACTACAACTGGCAAGAAAATAGGTGTAAATATAAGTACTGCTGGTGTCATATCCATAAAAGTCCCAACAAGCAACAACACAATATTTATCACCAAAAATATGGCAAACTTATTACTAAAATGACCCAATAAAAAGTTACTCATTAATTCCGGGATACTTTCAAAGGAAAACAGCCACGACATTGCCATAGAGGTACATATCAAAAACATAACCACCGCTGTAGTTTTGGCACTCGTCAACAATATATCTGGAAAATCCTTAGTGCTTACATCTCCATAGATCAGAGCCAAAACCGCTGCATATAAAACAGCAATAACCGATGCTTCTGTAGCCGTAAAAATTCCTGCTACGATCCCTCCCACAACAACAACTAACAACAATAAACTAAAAAAGGCTTTACTAAAATATCCCCATACCTCTCCAAAACTAGCTCGTGATCCTTTTATAAAATCTCTTTTTATCGCAACAAAGGCGACATAACCCATTAACGCAAGGCCTAATAAAATACCTGGTAAATAACCTGCTACAAATAAAGCTGCTACCGATGCAGATCCTCCACTTGCCAAGGCGAAAACAATTAAAATATTACTCGGTGGAATCAATAATCCTGTAGTAGAAGACGTTATGTTTACGGAAGCACTAAAGGCTCTTGGCAATCCTTCTTTCTCCATTCTGTCGGTCATTATACTACCAATTGCAGAGGTAGCAGCCAATGCCGACCCAGAAATGGCACCAAACAACATAGATGCCAATATATTAACGTATGCCAAGCCTCCAGGAAGACTGGCTACTAAAGATTTGGCAAAATTAATGAGCCTATTGGCTATACCGCCGCGTTTCATTATCTCGCCAGCTAATACAAAAAATGGAATGGCCAACAATGCAAAGCTGTCAATTCCTGTCGTCATACGTTGGGCAATGGTGGTTAACCCTGGCAATCTATCAATATTCAACAAGAGGCTAATAGTTGTAGATATTCCAATACTATAAGCCACTGGCACCTTTAGCATCAGTAGTACAAAAAAGCTTAAAAACAGTACCAATATACTTATAACTTCAATACTCATAATTAATCTATTAACTGGTTTGTATAAATTTTCGACATATGATACAACGAAAAACACATAATTAGTAAGCCACTAAGAGGCATGATAGCATAAACATAGCCCAAAGGAATTTGTAATGTACCTGATAGTTGATTTAATTTTAAAGTGATAAACACCAAATTAAAACCACCAACAACCATTACTATAGCTGCAAACAGAAATATAAATATTTCTATAATTAAAGAAACCTTCTTTTGTTTTTTAGCAGATAGCTTTTGATATAAAAAGTCCATTGACAAATGCTCTCGCTTGGCATTCAAATATGCTGCTCCAAGAATAGAAAGCCATATCAATGAAAATCGAGCTAACTCTTCAGTCCATGAAAATGATGTTCTTAAAATATACCGTGAAAAAACTTGCCACAGGACATCCAAGACCAAAAGACCAAAAATGCTAACCAAAAAAAATTCGATAAGGCGATTAATCTTATTAAACAAAAAATCTATACGCTTCATAATTATTGTGCTTTTATTTGATGTACTAAATCTGCCAGCTCGGGATACTCTTTTTCGAATGTTTCCAAGACAGATTTTGATTTCTCTGCGAACAGGGATTTATCTGGAATAATAATTTCCACCCCTTTATCCTTGACTTTTTTCATGGACTCGGCAACAGATTCATTCCAGTACTGTTTTTGTGCTTCAGATGACTCTGAGGCAGCTGCTTCTACCCATTGTTTTTCCTGATCTGTTAATTTATCCCAATATTTTGTTCCCATGATAAGCACATCTGGTACGGCTGAATGCTGATCCAGTGTATAATACTTGCTTATTTCGTAATGATTGGACGATACAAATGATGGCGGATTATTTTCGGCACCATCTACAACCCCTTGTTGAATAGCCGTATACAACTCGCCATAGGCTAGTGGCGTCGCCGAACCTCCAAGAGCATTAACCATATTAATAGCCATTTGATTGTTCATCACCCTTATTTTCAAGCCCTTTAAATCTTCCGGTGTCCGTATTGCTTTTTCTTTAGTATAAAAACTTCTGCTACCAGCATCGTAATAACAGAGTCCTCGTAACCAAAACTTACTCCCCTTTTTTAAAATAGACTTTCCTATCTCGCCTTCTAACACACTAAATTGATGTGCTTTGTCCCGAAACAAATAAGGAATACCTAAGACACTATATTCGGGTACAAAATTAGACAAAGTAGCTGCACTTACTTTGGTAATAGCAACACTTCCTATTTGCAACAACTCCAATACTTCACGCTCTGACCCCAATTGCCCATCGGGAAAAACTTTTACCTCTAACTTTCCATTCGACTTTTTATGAAGCGCTTCCTGAAATTTTAAAATACCTTTATGAACTGGATGCGTTTGTGGTAAACCATGAGCTAAGTACATTGTTTTTGTACTGGATTCCTTTTTACAAGACCATAGGCCCAACAAAAGAATTAAAGTGATTAGTGTTTTATATCGTTTCATACTAATTGAATTCAAAATAATTTACAGCATTATTATAACAAATATCTTGTATCATTTTCCCAAGGAATTCTAAATCATCAGGTACTAAGCCCTTATTTACATCGTCTGCAATCAAATTACATAGAATACGTCTAAAATATTCATGTCTTGGAAAGGACAAAAAACTACGGCTATCTGTTAACATGCCAACAAATCTACTCAACAACCCCATATTGGAGAGGGTGTTTACTTGTCTTTCCATGCCGTCTTTCTGGTCTAAAAACCACCATCCAGATCCCCATTGCATTTTTCCGGGTATTCCTCCTTCATTAAAATTCCCCATCATCGTTACGAATACTTCATTCTGCGACGGGTTTAAATTATAGGTTATAGTTTTGGCTAGCTGATCACTGCTATTTAGTGCATTAAATAATTTAGACATACCATTGGCCATTGGATAATCTCCAATAGAATCGCATCCAACATCGGCTCCAATTTGTTCTTGCAACCTTGTATTATTGTTTCTTAATGCTCCCAAATGATATTGTTGTACCCAATTTCTTTTATGGTACTGCTTTCCTAAATATACCAGCAAATAACTTCTGTACTTGTTAATTTCAGAGTCAGATAATGGTACGCCTTTTAGATGCTTATCAAAAATAGCCATCACTTCTTCTTCTGTAAATTCCAACATCACAATCGGGTCACCTCCGTAATCACTTAACCGGCAACCATTTTTATGAAAATAAGCTATGCGGCCTTCAATAGCCTTCAACAAATCTGAAAAACTATCAATAGAAAACGCTACACAAGCTTCCATCTTTTTTAAATAGTTTACAAATCTGGTTTGCCCTATAAAAAACAATTCATCTGGTCGGAATGTAGGCAACACTTTTGTAAAAAAATTGCCTGCTGCTATTTGTTGGTGGTATTCCAAAGTATCTGTTGGATCGTCTGTAGTACAGACCAATTCAACATTCATATCTTCCAATAATTGGGCTGGTGTTTTGGAAGCCAATACCACATTTGCCTTTTCATAGATTTCCTTAGCTGTTCTAGGCTGTAAAATAGCATCAATACCAAAGTAGCGTTTCAATTCTAACTGTGTCCAATGGAACAATGGGTTACGAATTGTATAAGGTACTGTTTCTGCCCATTTAAGGAATTTCTCTTCCGGAGATACTGACCCAGTAATAAATATTTCATCAACACCATTAGCTCGCATGGCTCGCCACTTATAATGATCGCCAGCTAACCAGGCATTGGTTATATTACCTATTGGCTTGTTTTCTGCAATTAACCTAGCTGATAAATGATTATGATAATCAATAATGGGCATATTCTTTGCATACCCATGATATAAAATCTCTGCTTCTTTGGATTGGAGTAAAAAATTATCGGTTATAAAGTTTTTTGCTTTTATCTGAGCCATTTATATTGATTATCTGTTTTATTTGTTAGCATTATTTTTTTAGATTGAACATTTAAATCACTACAAGTCCAAACTTCGTTTAATACCCATAGCAAGGCCACGAATTTCTGCTAGGCCACGCAATCTCCCTATTGCCGAATAGCCCGGTATCTCTTCTTTTTTTAAATCGTCCAACATCTGATGTCCATGGTCTGGCCTCATTGGAATGGTAACGCCTCTACGATTTTCAACTTTTAAAACGGCCTTAACGATTTCGTACATATCGGATGAGCCTTCTAAATGGTTATCTTCATAAAAACTACCATCGCTTTCGCGCTTTACGTTCCTTAAGTGCAGGAAATGTATACGGTCTCCGAACTTCTCAATCATTTTCGGCAAATCATTTTCTGGATTAGCTCCTAAGGATCCAGTGCAAAATGTTATCCCGTTGGAGGGACTATCAATAAAGCCCACCAAATCTTCCAAGTCCTTCTCGGATTTTATAATTCTGGGCAAGCCCATAATATCAAAAGGCGGGTCATCTGGATGAATCGCCATTTTAACGCCATATGCTTCGGCCACTGGAACAACCTGATTTAAGAAATAAGATAAGTTTTCTTTTAAATCTTCATGGGTAACACCTTTATATTGTACAATCATATCTTTAAACACAGGAATCGTAAGGTCATCTACTGTACCTGGTAATCCCTTTAAAATGCCATCTACCAAACGTTGCTTTTCTTCTGGTTCCATAGACTCGAATCTAGCCTTAGCTTTTTTTAGAATCTCTTTGGAATAGGTTTTCTCACTGCCCTCCAAGGCGATAATATGGCATTCGAAAACAGCCATATCTACTTTATCAAAACGTAAGGCTGTACTCCCGTCTTGAAGCTCCCAAAACAGGTGGGTACGCGTCCAATCCAATACTGGCATAAAATTGTAACATATGTGTTTAATACCACATTGAGCCACGTTAATTATACTTTGTTTATAGTTTTCAATTCGTTGTAAATAATCTCCCTTTCTTAATTTTATATTCTCATGAATGGGAATACTTTCAATAAAAGACCATTCCAGTCCCACATCTTCTAAAGCATTCTTCACCTTTAAGATCTCCTTTGTTTCCCAAATCTCCCCATTTTGAATATGATGCAAAGCTGTAACTACTCCAGTTGCTCCAGCCTGCTTTATATCTGATAAACTTACTGTGTCTTTAACACCATACCACCTAAACGTCTCTTTCATTATGATTCTAATTTATTAAACCCCACTAAAAACACTAAATCCTCCATCTACAGGAATAACAGCCCCAGTAATGAACTTAGAGGCTTCACTACATAAAAAATGAATTGCACCATGCAATTCATTGGCCTCACCAAAACGCTTCATTGGTGTATTTTTAATAATATCGTTTCCCCTTTGTGTATAAGAACCATCCTCATTGATCAATAAACGGCGGTTTTGATTTCCCACAAAAAAACCAGGAGCAATAGCATTTACCCGTATCCCATCTCCAAACTTTGTAGCCATCTCTACTGCCATCCAACGTGTAAAGTTCTCCATAGCTGCTTTTGCCGCAGAGTACCCAGCTACCCTGGTAATAACCCTATCTACTGCCATTGACGAATAATTGATAATAACCCCTTTCTTTTGTTTTGCCATAACTTCACCAAACACAATGGATGGAATTACAGTTCCATTTAAATTTAAATCGGTTACAGCTTTAAAATCTTCCATTTTCAGGTTAAAAATTGTTTGATCTTCACCTATTGTCGCACCTGGTTTGTTACCACCAGCAGCATTAATAAGCACATCTATTTTTTGGTATTTCTCAACAATCTTTTCGGCTACCAACCGTAAACTTTCCTCTTCCAGAACGTTACAAACATAACCATCTACTGGAAAGCCCTGTTCTTTCAACTCTTCTACAACACGACACAAAGGCCCCTCTTTATAGTGCAAGAGCACTACCTTTCCTCCTTTTTGCAATAAATATTTGGCAATACTACCTCCCAATACCCCACAGGCTCCTGTGACCAAAATCACACTATCTTCAATATTAAAAAGCGAATTCATTAATTTTTTTGTTTATTTGTATTTTGTTTCGTGCTCGCACACGCAAATATAGTATAAAAAATGATTTTACCACAATTTACCATTGTTTTGTAAGATCGCTAAAAATGTAATATGTACTTAAGGAAATTGCTAACTTAGCCATTTAAATGCGTATGATTACAATAAACGACATAGCTAAAGAAGCCGGTGTTTCTGCAGGGACCGTAGACAGAGTCCTTCATAACCGTGGCGGTGTTTCTAAAAAAACAGCCGAAAAAATTAATGCCATAATAAAAAAGCGCAACTTTAAAACCAATAAAATTGCGAGTTCGTTAGCTCTCAACAAAAAATTAAAAATTGCTACGCTAATACCCCGACATGATGAAGAAAACACATTTTGGAAAGCACCTTTATTAGGCACTCAAAATGCACAAGAAAATGTCGAAAAGTTTGGTATTACCATAAACAACTTTAGCTTTGATCAATTCGATGCTACTTCATATATTGATGCTTTTGATGCTTTAATAGCATCGAATCCTGATGGCGTAATAATAGCTCCTATATTTACAAAGGAAACAACACAAATAACCAAAACATTAGAAAACAAGAACATCCCTTATTTATTTATAAATGTTGATCTTGAAGGTTTTAACAACCTATCTTTTATAGGTCAAGATGCCTTTAAAGGTGGTTTTTTAGCCGGAAAATTAATGCACTTGTGTTTTAAAGAAAACTGTTCTGTTCTTATTATACATACCCGATTAAATGCTGAAAACCATTATGCTATTTCCGAACGCATACATGGTTTTAACGACTATTTCATTAATAATAGGATATCAATTAATAGTACTATCGCAAATATTATTGATTTAAAAAACACAAAGCAACTAAAAGAAAAATTAAACAAGATATTAAGCGACAACCCTTCAATTAATGGTATTTACGTACCCAGCAGCCGAATTTCAACCATTGCCAATTGTATCCCTTCTATTACATCAAAAAAATTAGCCTTAATAGGCTTTGACAGCACAGACCAAAATATTGAGTGCTTAACTGAAGATAAAGTTTCATTTCTAATCTCACAAAAACCATTTGATCAGGGTTATAAATCAGTCATTATAATGAGCGACTATTTAATTGAAAAGAAAGTACCTGAACAAAAAATATATTCACCCATAGAAATATTAACTAAAGAAAATATAAATTTTAACTAGAAAATGAACTTAATTATCAATTATTTTCTATTTTCGTGTGCGAACACGTAATCTTATCCAAAGATGCCTATAAAACAATAACCAACATACAACTTCAAGAACTATACTTTAATTAAAATGACATTAACATGAAACAACTTAAAATCACAGGATTCTTTTCATTAATTGCTTTACTATTACTTACAAGTTGCAATGAAACCAAGAAAACATCTGAGCCTTGGGTAAACCTTTTCGACGGTAAAACCCTAAACGGGTGGCATATTAAAGGTGGTAAAGCGACCTATGAAGTAAAAGACAATGCTATTATAGGGACTTCTACACTTAACACACCTAATACCTTTTTATGCTCTAACGAAATGTATGGCGATTTTATTCTGGAACTGGAATACAAGGTAGATCCTAAATTAAACTCAGGTATTCAAATACGCAGTAACAGTATTCCTTCCTATAAAAACGGAAGAGTTCACGGCTATCAGATAGAAATAGACCCTTCTGAAAGAGCCTGGAGTTGTGGTATTTATGATGAATCCAGGAGAGGTTGGTTATACCCGCTTGCCGACAACCCCGCAGCCCAAAAGGCATTTAAACAGAATGACTGGAACAAATACAGAATTGAAGCTATTGGCGATACTATTAAGACATGGATTAACGGGGTTCCAGCATCCTATTTGATCGATGACAAAACTGCATCTGGTTTCATTGGTTTACAAGTACACGGCATTGGAAACAACGAAGAAAAAAATGGGACACAGGTTATGTGGAAAAACGTAAAAATAATAACTAATGAAGTTGAAAAATATAGTACGACAACAACCATCACACCTATAAACACTAAGAATAATTTGACTACTGAAGAAGCAAAAAACGGTTGGAAACTACTATGGGATGGAAAAACTACCAAAGGTTGGCGTGGTGCCAAGCTAGAAACATTTCCTGAAAAAGGATGGAAGATAGAAAACGGCGTCCTAACTGTTTTGGCATCAGGCGGTGAAGAATCTAATGCAGGTGGAGATATCGTAACGACTGAAGCTTATGGCGATTTTGAACTAAAAGTAGATTTTAAAATTACAGAGGGAGCCAATAGTGGTATTAAATACTATGTAGACACCGAACTCAACAAAGGCACTGGCTCTGCCATTGGATTAGAATTTCAAATCCTTGATGATGCCAAACATCCCGATGCTAAATTAGGTAACCATGAAGGTAGTAGAACCATAGCATCCCTCTACGATTTGATTCAAGCCGATCCAAAAAAGCCTGTCAATCCAATAGGCACATGGAATACCGCTCGCATAGTTTCAAAAAACAATCATGTAGAACATTGGCTAAACGACACTAAAGTATTAGAATATGAGCGCAAAAGCGACGATTACCGTAAACTGGTAAAAGAAAGCAAGTATGCTAAATGGCCAAATTTTGGAGAAGCCGAAAAGGGTCCTATTTTACTGCAAGACCATGGGGATTTGGTCTCTTTTAGAAATATAAAAATACGTCCAATTAACAACGATAAAAACTAATTAGTTATGAGTACAGATAGAAGAAATTTTATAAAAAAAACAACTGTAGGTGCTGTAGGACTTGCTTTCAGTAATGGTATTAATGCTATGTCTGCTAAAAGCTATTCGAATATAATAGGTGCCAACGATCGCATTAATATTGCTATTCAAGGACTTGGAAGACGTTATGGAGCTTACATCGAACCCATTGCGCGAAAAGAGAGCAATGCTAGATTACTGTACTTATGTGATGTTATGAAAAGCCAAAGAGAAAAGGCTGCCACTTATGTAGCAAAGCATATTAAGAAAGCACCCGCTCTGGAAAATGACATTCGCAGGATTTTGGAAGATAAGGACGTTGATGCTGTGTTTATGGCAACGCCTGACCATTGGCACACGCCAGGAGCCATTATGGCCATGCAGGCTGGCAAACATGTGTATTTGGAAAAACCTTGCAGCCATAATGGTCGTGAAAACGAATTGGTCGTAGCTGCTCAAGAAAAATACAACAAGGTCGTTCAAATGGGTAATCAGCAACGTTCGTCCCTGGAAACTACAGAAATAATAAAGGATATTCACAATGGTATTATTGGTGATGTATATAAGGCTATAGCCTTTTACGTTAATAGCCGAGGTGAAGTACCTAAACAAACGCAAACTGCTCCTCCAGATGGCTTGGATTGGGATCTGTTCCAGGGACCTGCACCACGAAGAGCGTATACAGACAATACATGGGATTATAACTGGCATTGGTATGGCTGGGACTACGGAACAGCCGAAATGGGAAATAACGCCACACATGAGCTTGATATAGCGCGTTGGGCCTTAAATGTAAAGTACCCAGAACATGTTAACGTTATATCCGGGAAATACCATTATAAAGATGATGGTTGGGAGATGTACGATACCATGGAAGCAACCTTTAAATTCACCAACAATCGCGTTATACAATGGGATTGCCAGAGTAGAAACAACTATAACAAGTATGGCAAAGGGCGTGGTACCATTATACATGGTTCTAACGGCTCGGTATTTGTAGACCGTGGGGGCTATAGCTTATACGATCTGAAAGGCAAACTTATTAAAGACAGCCAATCGGAAAGCAAAGAAAGTGGTATTGCCCTTGGTGGCGGAGGCAACTTAACAACACGTCATGCCGTTAATTTCTTCGAGACCATTCGGGGTAAGGAATCTTTAAACTCACCCATACTGCAAGGCGCCATCAGTCAGGCGATGACACATTATGCCAACATAGCGTCCCGCATTGGAAAATCATTTGATATTGATGAAACAAGTGGTCGCATCTTCGATCGCGATGCCATGACATTATGGTCGCGTACTTACGAACCAGGATGGGAGCCTAAGTTATAGGTCTATTTTGTAAACAAAAACATTAACGGAGCTGTCTTTTTTAGACAGCTTCTTTTTTATTTTAATTCGTTGTTTAGTACAATTATTTGAGGAAAAGAAAGTACTCCCTTGAAAATCAACTTTGTCATCTCTCCTACATTATGAAAATAGGATCCTAAAACAATATCTAAATCACCATCCACATCTAAATCTGCCACCTCCATTGTTAGCCACTTACCATTAGCCGCTTCGGGAGTAGAAAAAGCTTTAAACTCCATATTCCCTTCGTTAGACAAATAAACAAATGATTGTTCTGGAATATCAAAGTCAGAATAAAAGGAGATCGCTGCAATATCTAAATCACCATCAGCGTCAAAATCTCTAGCAACAGCCTTTGTTGCACCATACAACGGATAAAAATAAGCTTCTTCAAAATTATCCTGTCCATCATTTAAATAAATCCGAACCCCATGATAATTTTTTCTAATTGGGGAAAAATCCCAATTATCGCCATTTGTTATAAGTATATCGAGATAACCATCCTTATTAAAGTCTGTAAGTTCAAAACAACTCACTCCATACACTGGCGGGAAACGCAAAACCGTTTTCTCTCTAAAAGTATTATTCCCTTGATTATAAAAAATTGACATTTGTTCCCATGCTTGCGCCATCAAAACTACAATGTCTAGCTTATTATCGTTATTTAAATCCTTTAGAACAACCTTTCTGGCTCCTGGCATTTCCTTTAGCACATGCGCTTTGTCCACCTCAAAATTATCTAACCAAAACAGCTTACCGGAATGGTTTCCAAACCCACATATAACAATATCTTCTTTACCATCCATATTTAGGTCTCCTGTTTGAAATTGAACTGGTCTTGGCAACTGCTGTAAGTCAACTTCAAAATGACCTGAAGACTTATCCTTATACAAAGATGTAAGACTCCCCAACTTTTGATCTGATGGCCTAAAAACACCTATACTTAACACTCTCGGTTCCTTTCCTTTAGGAAAGTCTATATCAACTGGGGCATTGGATACCGGCCAAGTATTCTTTAGCCTCATTTTGCTATCCATTACATACATAACACCTTGGGCATCTCCTACATATAATTCAGCATTAGAATCATCAAATTTCAACATTGAAGTCATCGGTAAAGGTTTATCTCCTATGGAAATACTTTTAACCTTAAAATTAGGAAGTCCAATATTAGCTATAGCACTTGTTCTTTTCTGCCCTAATGGCTCACTAGGAGCTTCTCTAACATAATAATCTACAATCTTATTCCATTGCTCTACAGAAAGCAATGATGCTTCGGGATAAACACCTAATGGTTTTATAATGCTAACTTCTTCTTCCAAAAGCCCTTCATAGGGATCTACACTATTAGCTCTTATTCCTAACCTCAATGCCATATTTGGTAACACACCCGAAACCCATGTTTCCTTATCTAACAGATTCGGCTCAGGAAACAAATGGCACATCTTACAATAAATCTTGGCCAATTGTTCTCCAGACATGATCGAATCTGAAAAAACTTTATCATCGATAGGACGATAAGCATGCCTACTTTCAACCGATTGTGGCCCTAGTAGAAATATGCTTAGCAACACCAAGGTTCCTAGAACTATTTTAAGCGATGTCATTTATAATTGTTATGTATTATTGTAAAATTAATAAAATAGCTTGATCATTATTCCTACTTTTCCAAATTCCATACAAAAAAGATGAATAAAAAAAGGGCTGTCTAAAAATGTAGATAGCCCTTTTAAAATTTTGATGAAACTTACTTTAGTTTACATCCCAGAAAAGTTTAGTTGTCATATTGTCCATAGACGAAACAGCTTGGTAATTATCTGTGTTTCTTGATCTTTCATTATCAGGATACAACCATCTTACAGGAGGTAAAGATTGTGTGTTTGATGCATCAGGTTGAAAATCTAACATTGGTAAATCCAATCTTCTAATTTCTGCCCAACTCTCGTTTAACTGAACCACACTATAGTGAATCCATTTTTGCTCTGCTATTAATTCTAATTTTTCTGCGTTTGTACCACCCCATGCTATTTCAGCATCAGCAATATAAGCATCAATTTCAGTTCCAGTTACAGGAGTTAATGCTCCAGAAATACCATCATTCGTTAGTGTATTAACCCAATAATACCACTCTATCGATTGTTCAATTCCCATCTCGTAAGCTGCTTTAGCAGACGCATCGTTTCCACTTCTTAAGTAATATTCTGCCTTTATAAAACTTACTTCAGCAGCATTCATAAGCATACCTGGAAAAAAATCGTTTCGGCTTAATGTAGAACGGTTGTATATACTTACCATACTGTCATCTATTAAATCCTGTTGATCACTACTAGCAGCCAACGGATCGATACCCTGATAAACACCTCCTGCATTTTCACCTGGCTCGAACATAGCCACTAATCTTGGATCAGAACTTGCCAACATGTGGTCAATCATTGCCTTACCAGCAACATTACCATTCCAATCTTCTAGCCCACTCTGAAATCCTTCAGAATTGATAGGCGTATCTAAACTAATTACATCAATTTGAATGTTCTCGTCATTAGAATCGATAACTGGATAGCTTCCTAAGATACTTGCTATTTCAGAATCTGCTCGTGAAGAGAACTCCGAAGAACCCGATACACGATTTAAGATACGTAATCTTAATGAATTACAGTACTTTCTCCAAAGTGTTAAATCTCCATTATTAATGTAATCCTGGGTTTCAAAAATTGTGCTTGTAGCATTATCCAAAGAAATCCCATTTAACTCGTCTGCTATAGATTTTAAATCATCTAACAACGTTGTATAAATACTAACTGAAGAATCGTACGCTGGTAAAGATGCTAAATAATCTCCTCCATTCTGACTTAGCTTACCAGCTTCACTGAATGGAATATATCCAAACAGATCTACCATTTCTTGAGTATGATCATAAACGTAAACTGTTGCTGCTAACCAAAAAATCCTGTTTTTTTGCTGCGCTTCTTCTGAAAGCGTATTATACACTTTCTCTAGCTCTCTATACTGCTGAAAAACAGAATAAAACGTATTCCACTGTCCATCAACACTGGCAGCACCAACAACATACTGTCCTAGGTCATTCGCCCATCCTACCGATTGGGTCCACCGTCTAGTTGATGTACGATTCACCACAAAATAGTTCCAGTACGCGGGTAGCACATAATCTTTGTTGGCTACCAAAACACCTGTAAACTGCTTTGGCACCGTTGTTTCTCCAATTTTATTTGGATTGGCATAGTTGTCTGCAAATTCGGATTCTTGACATCCGGTAAATGCAATAACAATTGCCATTAGTAATATGAAAATATGTTTCTTCATTTTTTAAACTTTTTAAGTTATTCTTTTTCTTACAATTTATAGTTTAGCTCTTAAGCTCAATCCAAATGTTCTACTAGCCGGGTTTGTTCCTGCATTGTTTACATTTTGATTCCAACGAGAACCAGCTGTTAATTGCTCTGCATCCATATCTTTTAATGTTCTATAGAAATAGAATAGGTTTCTACCAAACACCGATAATTGTAAATCCTGGAAGCCTAATTTATCCACTACACCTTTAGGGAATTGGTAAGCTAAAGAAAGTTCACGCATTTTAACATAGGTATTCTTTTTAATATACAACTCATAACGTGTATTAGGACTGTACTGTGGTCCACCCCAGTTATAGGTTATCCAGTAATACTCTGGGTTAGTCGTAATGTAATCGTTTGGCGTTCCATCAGCTTTAACTCCATCTAAAATAATACCATCGTCGTAAACTACTTCGCCATTAGGACCTTGAGCAGTTCCTGTATCAACTAATTGTCTATCACCGTTTGCGTCAGCATACCAAGATAGGCCACCATGTTCGGCATCCATGCCTTTTAAACTTTCCTCTGTTAAACCACGACCGATCATCCAGTTTATTGCCGTTGGCATTACGTGTCCGCCAATTCGGTAATCGACCATAGCACTTAAGGTCAAGTTTTTGTATGTAAGGAAGTTAAAGAATCCACCTATTACTTTTGGCTGAGCATTACCAACTTTAATCCATTCGTCTGGATCTACTTTATATAATCCATTAGGATCTACTATTTTATTACCATTGGCATCAGTCGCTACAGGGTGTGCATAAAAGTTTCCTACTGCAGATCCAGGCTCTGATTTTAACAAGGCTGCGCTACCATCATAATTGGCATGGATTAATTCTTCTAACCCTGGAGCTAAAGATTCTACCGTATTTTTGTTGAATGCTAAATTAATACCTGTATCCCATGTAAAATCTCCTGATGAAATTGGCGTTGCATTTAATCCAATCTCCCATCCTTTATTACGCATGGTACCAATGTTGGTTAACACAGAAGAAGATCCCGAAGAGTTTGGTAACGATAGTGGAAGTATTTGGTCTTCTAATCTTGAATCATAATAAGTCACATCCACATTCAATGCACTATTGAACAATTTAAGCTCCAAACCGAATTCGGTATCGCGCTTAGTCTCCGATTTTATAGCATCGTTTCCTGCATTTCCAGGTAGCGATGTATAAATAACCGATCCACCTCCTTGTGAGCCCAAAGTATTTTGATTATACGCAATATTTGCAGCATAAATTGGAGGGAAGTTACCCACTTTACCCCAAGAGGCACGCAATTTACCATAATTAATAAAGTCTGGCACCTCAAAAGCATCCGAGAACACAAATCCTGAGTTTACAGAAGGGTAATAAAATGTATTGTCGATATTTGCGTTCATATTGGAGGTACGGTCACGACGAACGGTTCCTTCAACAAACAGATATCCTTTATAATCAAAGTTAGCCGTTCCTATTAACGCATCTTTAACTGTAGCCCATTCATTACTTCCTGCACCAGGTGTATTGGTTGATGCTGATACAGAGAACCAATTCTCTACACTTAATCCTCCAGACGTACCTCTATTAGTTCTGTAATGGAATTGCTTTGTTCCATTATAACCAGCCATCAAACTCATGTTTAAATCGGGAGTCAATTCCTTGGTATAAGTTAAAAGGATATCTCCGTAAATAATCTTATCAATAGAATTTTGAATACCGTAATAACCTGAAGGTCCATAAATTAACGGACGTGTAGTAGAACGTTTATCTGTAGATTGGAAGGTTGTATAATCTGTAGATATTCTACCTCTCAATTTCAACTCATCCGTAATATCCCAGTGTTGTGTAATACTGGCAATAATACGATCGGTGTTTTCCTCATACCGGTGCTCATTAACTCTCCAAGTAAAATCCAAAACATCACCTCTATAACCTGGTATTCTTAGATTTTCTTCTGGTGTTAAGCTGTTTCCATTACCCGTAACAAAACGATAGCCTAAACTAGTCTTGTAATAATCATGGTACCAGTCACCACTATCAAAACGTGTCATCATACCACCAAAATTATTAGTTAAACGATCGATGGAATACGGTCTGTTTTTAACCTTGGAATTGATATAGTTGATAAAAACATCTGTTCTTAAATCATCATTCCAGTGAAATGTTGAGTTTAAGTTAAAGATGTTTTTGTCGTTCTCTGAATTTTTACTTAAACCTTCGTTATCCTGACGTGTGTAAGAAAAACGTAAATTGGACTTATCTGTTGAATTTACAATAGAAACGTTGTTCATAAAGTTGTGAGCATCTTGAAACAAACCTTTAGGGCCATTTTGTGCCTTATAAGGAATAACCTCACCAGTCCAAGCCAAGGCTGGTTCCCCATCAAATTTAGGACCATAGTTAAGAGAGGTTCCTATAGGCTGACGTGTTTCATTTACACCATCGCCATCTAGGTCGTAATACAACCACCTATCCTCATCTTGCCCAGCATCAAATATATAAACCGGGTAACCAGGACCTCTTACATTTTGGTATCTTGGAAAGTAAGCTGCCTTATCCATAGTATAAGTGCTGTTAAAACTAACTCCTAGACCTTTTTTAACTCCTTTACCACTCTTAGTCGTAATAAGTACAACACCATTGGCTGCCTCGTTACCATATAATGCAGCAGCAGAAGCTCCCTTAAGAATCGATATGTTTTCAATATCCTCTGGGTTGATGTCTAAAAGACCATTACCTCTAATACGTTGATCGCCCCAATAGTTGTTATTACTAACATTTTCGTTACGTATTGGAATACCATCCACCACAATAAGCGGTTGTGTATTATTCGTAATAGATGCCAATCCACGAATCTGGATGTTTACGGCACTGGTAGACCCTCCTGAGGTTGCTTCAATTCGAACCCCTGGCGCTTTACCATATAAAGCCGTAGCCACGTTAGGCGTCCCGGTTTTAACCAACTCTTCTGACTTGATAGTCGCTGTTGCATAACCAATCGCTCGTTTCTCTTTAGTTATACCAAACGACGTAACAACAACTTCTCCTAATGCTTCAGTGCTTTCTTCCAACTGAACATCAATTGTCGTTTTTCCTGAGATTGCAACTTCCTTCGTTGCATATCCAAGTATAGAGAATACTAATGTAGCATCCGCAGGTGCATCAATAGAATATCTCCCATCAAAATCTGAGGCAACTCCTTTAGAAGTCCCCTTCACAATAATGTTAACTCCTGGCAAGGGTATTCCGCTTTTACTATCGGACACAACACCAGACACTGCAGTTTGAGCTTCGGCATATTGAAAACCGAACAAACAAAACACAAACAGTAGTTTTAGTACTTTTTGAATCATAAATTTTTAGTTTTGAGTTAATAATTGTTGAATTAACAAATTATTAGGAATTAAATCATTCTTTTTTCGACCAACAACAAGTCTAAAATGACGGAGGTTGTTTTTTTAGAATACTTGTAACTTTTTATGCAAATCTTAACGAAAAAAATAAGTTCACATTCAGTAAGTCAAGGGCTTTCAAGTTGGCAAAACAATTTTGAAATACGTAAATAATTGCAAAAACAATATTTAAGCTTATTTGATATCAACCTCGACATATACTGGTAAATGATCTGACGGATATTTACAGTCTTTAGAGTCACTAAGTATAGCATACTTATTAACTTCTATTTTATCTTTACTTACAAAAACATAGTCAATTCTATCTTTTACCGGTTCATTAAACTTAAAACCGTTAAAGGTTCCTTCTGGGCCAAAAGGTTTAGATTTACTTACCAATTTTGTGTCGCTAAAAATATCCGACAGATATGTTATTGGAATACTGTTTGGTTTTAAATTAAAATCTCCCATAAGAACTACTGGAAAATCATTTTGGTTCAACTCAGCAATTTTATTTACTATAAGTTTAGCACTTTCTTCTCTTGCTTTTAGTCCGATATGATCAAAATGCGTATTAAACAACCAAAACTTTTGCTTCGTTTCTTTTTCTTGAAACAAAGCATAGGTACAGATGCGCTCCATGGATGCATCCCAGCCTACGGAAATCATATTTGGTGTAGAGGACAACCAAAAGGTATTACTTTCCAAAACTTCAAACTTATCTGAATTGTAAAATATAGCACTATACTCTCCTTTTGTTTTTCCATCATCCCTTCCTACTCCTACATAACCATAATTTACAAGCGTACTATCTATATATTGCACTTGATGTTGCAAGCCTTCTTGTATCCCAAAAACATCGGGATCATAAAAAGTAATTTGATTGCATAAAAATGCTTTTCTCTTTGACCATTGGTTCTCACCATCCTTCGGATTATCATAACGAATATTATAAGTCATTGCCTTATAAACTTGACTATTAGATAAACCAACTACACATAGGCATAATAGACATACTGCAATAAAACGTTTCATATTTAATACTCCTATTTTTAATAGTCCAGACATTTACCTAATAAAACCTTAACTAACCCTTTAATTCACACTACTTTCTTAGAAATGAAGCTTCTTTAATTTAAAACTTTAAACACCTGAAGCTTAGCATCGTTATTCCCTACTAAAACAAATTCTTCATTGCCGATTTCTATCGTTTCAATCTGTTTTGCATCGCTACTAATAACAAATCCACTTTTTCTAGGCTTAATAGACTTAAAACCACCTTTACCATCTCCCAACATAACAAGCCCTATCCCTGCATCATTTCTAGGCGTCTCTATTTCCGACACATACAGGTTTTCGGCAACAACAACATCCAAATTATTATCATTATCTATATCCTTAACCAAAATATCATTAATATTGGAAAACTGTGCCTGAATAGGCAATGGAGACATCTTAAAACGACTATTGCCCAAATTTTCTATATAAGAAGAGGCAAAGGTATTAGCTTTATAATGCAAGGCTTCATTTAAATTACCCTTTCCATATACATCATCAATTTCTAAAGAAGCGAAAACATCATACTTTTTAAATTTCTTTTTAAGTTCTGGAATTTGTTGTGATGAACATGAAAATCCCCGAAGTGGATAATGCTTGTCTTTATCGTAATACCCTAAAACCAAATCATTAGTTCCATTTTCATCGAAATCTGAATAATAAATATCAAAAGGTCTTTCCTTAGATGTTTTGTATTTATAGTTGAGCCCAAGATTACCTGCTACAAAATCGATATCGCCATCATTATCAAAATCCCCTTTTTCGATACTAAACCACCATCCTGTAGAATTATCCAAACCATCCACTGAGACTTTTGAAAACACCCCATCGTCATTCCTAAGAACCGTAACGGGCATCCATTCCCCGACTATAATTAAATCGGAATCGTTATCACCGTCAAAATCGGCCCATACCGCATCAGTAACCATTCCAATATCATTCAAAATAGGAGCCAGTGAATTTGTCTTGTTAACCAAATCTCCTCCTTCATTTTCTAATAGCACACTGGATGCAGGTGTTGGATATTCGCGTGGCACGTGTCTACTTCCAACAAAAAAATCCAGATCTCCATCCTTATCATAATCCTCGGCTATTACTTTTGATCCGCTACCCGTCGCTTCATTTAAAAGCATACCCTTGGAGAAATTTCCTTTGCCATCATTAAAATAAACTCTATCAAAATAGTTTGCATGTGCTTTAGGATACGCATTTCCCCCACTTACAACATATAGATCCTTATAATTATCACCGTTAACATCTACAAACAACGCATCAATATCCTCGTATTCTTTCTCCATATCCCATAATGCTTCGGAACTCAGATAAAACTCCCCATTTTCCTCTTGTATATAAAGGACGGCACTAAAACCTTTTGCTCCTCCTATAAATAAATCATCCAACCCATCGTTATTCACATCAGCCACATCCATTGCTGGCCCAAATTGAGACATCTTATGTGGCAACAACACCTGATATTTATAATCATCGAAGCTATTTTCTCTATGCCTGTATTTAATACTAAAGGATTGTGTTACATCTTTAAGGATACGATCTTTTTCACTATTTGCATCTCCTTTATTTACAACAAGGGCATCTTTCATATCCAATTTCAGAAGTTGATTGGCTTTCACGTCCTTTAGCATAGTCTTTTTCTGGTTTGGCCATGCAACAACAATGCTGTCTACACTCTCTCTATTCCCTATACCAAAATGCACCAAAGGTTCGCATGCAGAATAAATCCCTCTCACATTTGTCGATTCCATAACCTGAATTTGTTTATCATTATAGAGCGTTACCCTAGCACCAAATACTGACTTATGCTCGCTATCAAAAAGATTGATCCTAATAAAATTTGCGTTTGAAAAAGTTTCTGAATTGTTTCTGTAAATAAAGGCTTTACTATTCACATTATTGACTACCATGTCCAAATCTCCATCATTATCCAAATCGACATATGCAGCTCCATTGGAAAACGATTTTTCGTCTAAACCCCATTCCGTCATCACCTTACTAAAATCCAAATTCCCATTATTCTTAAAGATATAATTGGATAATGGTTGAGAAGGAGCCATGTTAACGACTTTATCTAAATCCAGAATATCAAAAATACTCGTAATTCCACCTCCATCTGGATGCAATTTAAGCCATTCATAGGATGTTTTATCTATGAAATCTGCCGCTGCTTTATCTGCATCGGTATTCCTAACATCATGAAGCAGACCGTTAGTAACATACACATCTTTTAACCCATCATTATCATAATCGGCTATAAGATTACTCCAACTCCAGTCTGTCGAAGCCATGCCTGTTAATTGTGCCACGTCGCTGAATACCATGTTTCCATTATTTAACTGCAACGTATTATACATATACTGGTAATGCCCTCCTTTATTAACAACTTTCCAAAAGGCTTCTGGGTTCATTCCACTCATGTTGGACTTTAATCGGAAATTATCTTCTGCTGACATATCCACAACAAAAACATCCAAAAGTCCATCGTTATTAATATCTGCAATATCCACTCCCATACCAAAATTTGATATATGATTCATGGAAGTATCTATGACGTTAGTAAACGTTCCGTTTTTATTATTTACAAATAAAAAATCAGGCTCCTGAAAATCATTTGTCACATACAGGTCTGTCCAGCCATCATTATTTAAATCGCTTGCCGAAACAGCATTGGGATACCCTGAATACTTTAATCCTGCTTCTTCTGTAACATCCACAAAATAGTTCTTTCCCGTGTTTTTATATAACCTTACGTGCGATTCGACCTTTAACTTATTTGAACCAAAATATTCTGAGAGTATTCCCGCATTGGGAGGATTAATTAACATAAAAACATCAAGAAATCCATCTTTATTATAGTCCATAAAAACGGAATGCCTTGTCCGTTGTGAATTGTCCAAACCATATGCTTTGGCGGATTCAACAAATGTCCCGTTTCCTTGATTGATATAAAGTAAGTTTGTTCTCTTCTCGGGATTATAATCATAAAGTTCTCTACTTACATAGATATCCAAAAAGCCATCATTATTGACATCTGCAACAGTAACTCCGGCAGACCACCCTCCATCATCTTCTATACCCGCTTCGTTAGTGACATCTTTAAAAGTTAAATTCCCCTGGTTAAAATAAAGCTTATCGGGAACCATATTCCCAGCAAAATAGATATCTTGTAAACCGTCATTATTGAAATCGCCAACACCTACCCCAGCTCCAGAATAAAAATTAGCATATAAGAAAATATTCTTATCTCTGGTACTCGTTATATCATTACTAAATTTTACACCTGTATGGGATGATTTTAATAAAGTAAATCGTTTTTGATTTTGAGAGTAACATGCAAATGACACAAAAAGCAATAACAAAATTATTAACCTAAATTGTACTGTGTTCCCTATCATTTCTTTCATAATTGCATAAGTGATTTACAAAAAGGAGCGTATTTCCTTTTGATTAAGACACTACTAAAGGTTTAGCTATAAAATAATCAAAATCTTTATTAAAACGCTTAATTATTTCGACCAACACCACTTAGCAAAAGACGAATCCATTAACACCTGGATGTTTTTAAGCACTTATTACCAGATATTGTAAGAAATTAATCAACAATAACCTCATCGGCAAAGATCCAAGAAGGAAGGCCTGCCGCATGATGCCAATAGGGGGGCTCGTTCATGTTCTCTCCTACAACTTTAATGTATCTTGCTTCTAAAACCGGAAACTCTAAATCAAAATATTTAATATCGTTAATCTTGCTTGTCTTACTTAAAGGCGCATCATTAACTACGGTTCCTAATTTTGAAAAGTGTTTATTATCGTTAGAATAGTAATAGGTCACTGATTTCGGAAAAAAGACCACATGATTGGTAACTTGTAAAAAGGCCGTGGAAATGGAATGGATGGCTTGTTTCTCTTCAAGATCGATAACCGCTTCCAGATGATTTCCTTCAAAGCCCAACCAGTTAGCATAAAAACTATTACCTCCTAAAGCCCCGTCTGTCAAAACCTGTGGATCCTCATTAGCATATTTTTTCGGCTTCGTAAGCAAAATCACCTTTTTTCCAAGTGCTTTGTTTGGTTGTGTGGCGACGGTCATAGTGTTTTTATAATTTGCATAATACTCATCAACCGTAAATCGCATTTCGTTCATTAAGGTTATGTTAGCATTTTTACAGGTATTGTAAAACCTTTCTAGGCGCTTAATCACATCGGGGTTAATCATTTTACCGCCATGGGCATTTATGAGGATCATACTAAAATCTTTGTTCAAATTCTTTTTGCAAGCCTCAAGAATAGCATAATCTATACTTAATCTGGCTTCCTTAACCCGTTTTAAAACAGTGGCATTTTGCGCAACCGCTTCTTCTGCCTTGTTAAAATACCCATCGTAGGTTGCTAATAGTTCAGAATTTAAGAATGATGAAAATGCTTGGGACGGATCACCGTATAAAAAGAGGAAAAAATCACCATGTTCTTTTATTTTTTCATGGATTAAATCGACGTATTGCTTTATATAAATGCCTGCCTCTTTATAATAACCATTGGTAAATTCAGTTATTAATTCATTCTTGTTTCTATCAGGATTCCATAACAATTTGGCCATGACATAAGAACGTAGTTCGAACAATTCACTTGGATTACTACTATGTTGTTCAAAGATCCATTTCGCATGGTTATCCCTAAAAAATTTAATGTTAGGCTGAAGGGTATGTATGTTAGGAAAAGGGGCTAAAAAATTAGTGAATTGGGTCGTATAATCCCATATTCTGATGTTTTCTGTTATCTCCTTCCAGCCTTTTAGATCATTGGCAAAATCGATACATTTTTCTTCTATGGGACCACTCCTGTCACATTCTATAGAACACAATGTAATCAATACATTATCCAAAGGCCTTGTTTTTGAAGGTTTCCGGGTGTACTGATAAGCCAATGTTGAAATGGTCTTATCGGGAAAATCTGCCGCTATTTTATTTACAAACTGAATCATAGTCCCCGAAGGACTTCCTTCTGAAGCATCAATAGCTTTACAATTTTCACAGGTACAGTGCTGCTGATTATCATTCTGGCTCACTGAAATGACCGAAGCCTCTGGAAATTGACTAAATAAAGCGGCAACAGAATCTTTAACAATGTTATAGACCGCTTCATTTGTTAGGCATAACTGTGTGGGTAAACGCTTATTCCCGCGTAACGCAAAATACTCCGGATGCGTCTTATAAAAGACTTCTTCCGGTACAAACTTGTGAAACGTATGCACCCTGGCCGTAGGCACGTAATACGGAAAGGCTTCTGTTGTAACTTTATGTTTATCTGCAAAACCGGGATTTTCGTAAAACAGTCTGGAGTGCACGGTTCGTGTGGTTATTTCGGGGGTGTATTTGTAATCAATCGGTTTATTCAGTATGATTGTTCTATTATCGGGAATGGCTTCTGCTTCCGGCGCATACCATTTGCAATCTAAAAACACCTCTAAAAACTCATAAACGGCTTGCCTTACCGACAAATCCGAACCACCAGCTATGATCAGGTTTTTATTATCGGTTTGAATCTGAATAGTATGTTCCTCAAGATTTTCATCGGAGGGGCTACCAATATAAATTTGGGCAACATCATTACTTTGTTCGCTCTCATTAACAATGGCAAGGGTAACTCCACTTATTTGTTGCATATAATTTTGTAATATTTCTGCTGATCTATGATTATCCTCTGAAGTGTTGTCCCGGACCACAATTTCATAATCCGCTTCTCCATTGTTAACCAATATCAACTTATCCTGATTAGAACAAGACACCACAATAGCCGCAAGGCACCATGCCAATGTGTATTTCAAAACGATAGCCTTCATTTTACATATATTTAAATTTTATTCCACTAAACAAATGGGGTGCTATATCGAATTAAACACAGTCCCCGATACACCACCCAATGCGCCTCCTTAAATTGTGGCGCTCAACAACATTCTGAATTATTTTAACACAATCTCTAATGTGTTTCCATTAACCAATGTTTCATGATCTATAAAGTACCCTTTATGGATCTTACCGTTAAGCTTTACTTGTTTGATGTAACCATTATTATTACGTGCTTTCTTTATTACTAATTCTTTTTTCTTATAGTATTTTGAATCCAATTGAATGGTAATCTTATCAAACATAGGAGTTGTAATGGCATACTTTGGTTCTCCGGGAGCAACGGGATAGATTCCCATCATTGAATAAACCAACCAGGCAGACATGGTTCCTGTATCATCATTACCGGGAACACCTCCTGGCTTGTTCTGAAAATGCTTATGAACCAATTCTTTTACTAGTTTCTGTGTACGCCATTCTTCACCTTTTACATAATTGAACAAATACGGATAGGCGATATCCGGTTCGTTGGCCATATCGAATTGATCCGTATCAAATACTTTTTGCAATTGTTTTGAAAAGGCTTTTTTCCCACCCATTAGTTTTGCCAGACCCTCAATATCATGAGGCACCATAAAGGCATATTGCCATGCGTTTCCTTCAATAAACCCAACATTCTTGGTGAAATTAGCACCTGCATTGGGATCAAATGGCTCATACCAGTTACCATTTGGAAGCCGGGGCCTTAATAAATCCAAATCTTTGTCAAACAATTTTCTATAAGATATGGAACGCGTTTTGAACCGTTTATAGTCCTCATTTTTTCCAAGTTCCTTAGCCAATAACGCAATGGCATAATCGGCAGCATTGTATTCCTCCGTTGTTGAGACAGAGCCTCCATTATCGGTGGTTAAATAGCCTTTTTCAATATAATCTTTTAATCCGGGACGTAACGGATTACCTTCTGTTTGATCGGCACTTTTTAGCATGGCTTCATAGGCTTTTTCTACATCAAAATCCTTAATGCCTTTTAAATAAGTGTCTGTAATAACAATACTTGCAGGATCACCAACCATCGTAAAGGTTTCTGTTGAATTTAGTTCCCATTTCGGCAACCAGCCATTTTCATCGTACATATCGAGCATGCTGTTGATCATATTCAACTGCTGCTTCGGATACACCAACGACATTAACTGATGTAAATTTCTATAGGTATCCCAAAGCGAAAAAACCGTAAAGCGCGTTCCGGAAGTATTACCTATCTTGCCCGTTTTTATCTCAGGATAATCTCCATTAAGATCGTTGAGCGTATTGGGATGAATTAATGTATGGTACAACGCTGTATAAAAAATGGTTTTATCCTCTTCTGTCCCCCCTTCAACCCTAATCCTGGAAAGTAATGTGTTCCATTCGTTATAGGTTTCCTTATGGATATCTTCAAAGGTTTTGTTCGCGGTTTCTTTTTCCAGATTTTCTCTGGCGTTCTCGATGCTTACATACGACACACCTATTTTAACCTCAACAGTCTCCTGCTTGTCAAATTTATAGGTAAAGTACGTCCCTATACTATCTCCAACGACCATTCTGGTGGCATTTTCCATAATACGGGTTTTTCCGTTATAGCCCATCCATTGGGCCTCCACCCCTTCATAAGTATAAGGCGTTTTCCAGGCTCCAAAATGATCGGCCGGTTTGGAAAATTTGGCCACGAAATACACCGGATAAGCAGCTTCCGGGCTGTTATAACAAAACGACCCCACAGTGCGCATGCCTTCTATCTCGGTTGAAGATACCACTTTAACCATCGCTCCCTGCTCGTTGGTAAGCCCCAGTCCTAAATTCAGCAAAATATTAGCCTGTCCTTTCGGAAAGGTAAATTTGCTAACCCCTACACGCTTTGAGGTTGTAAACTCGGCTTTTGTATTGTATTTATCTATTTCTGTACTGTAATAAGCGGTTTTAGCTATTTCGTTAGAATAGGTAGATCCATATTTTAAATGATCTGTCTCTAAGGCTCCCGTGGTAGGCATTAATAATAAAACTCCTAAATCGGGACAACCAACACCACTTAAATTCACCTGGCTAAATCCTGTTAAAAAGGTATTTTGATGCACATAGGGATTCGATAACCAACCACTATCCTTTTCTGATGGCAGATTCTGAGGTCCCGCCACATTAAAGGGGCTGATACTTGCCATTCCTCTCGGCGCAATAGGACCGGGATATGTAGCACCATAATTTGAAGTCCCAATAAACGGATTGACATAATCGGCGGGTTGTTGCGCATGAATATCGCAAAGCGACAACAACGCAATTATAGAAAGTAAACTGTATTGGAATCTAAACTTTAAATAAAAAATTTTAAGACTAACGGTCTTCATCTGTTTCTTCTATTTTTAAAAAGGTTGGTATGTTTCAGACATATTAGTAGAACATACCAGCCTAACATCTACTTATTTACTGCTTCGATCTTTAATGTCCAGGCATATTTAGAAGGCAAATTATTTCTTAAACTTTCTGGAATAATTACTTTAAACCCTTCGTCCTGTTTTACCCATTTTAGTCTTTTATTCGAACCTAGCATGGTAATCTTTGCACCCCTTTTTGGCGTAATGGATTTTACAACAACCTCAGCAGGGATTTTATCTTCTCCTTCTGCTGCCAAATAGAATAAAAAGACATTGCCCTTTTTATTCTGGGTCATACAAATATTATTTTCTTTGAAAGGTGCTATCGGTTTTGTTTCATAAATAGCAGTGCTGTTAACATCCATCCAGTCTCCATAAGCCTTTAAAAGATCGTAGGCATCTTGTTGCCACTCTCCCTCTGGGCTTGGCGCAACATTAAGCAGTAAGTTACCTCCTTTGGCAACAACATCAACAAGCATATGGATACCTTCTCTGGCACTCATATACTTTGCATTTGGAGTGTAAGACCAACCTCCTCCGGAAATAATACAAGACTCCCATGGATATGGTAAGGTTTTCTCTGGTACACGGTTTTCGGGTGTTAAGTAGTTTTGGTTTTTACCATGCACCGCACGGTCCACTACTATTAATCCTGGTTGTTTTTTACGAGCCTTTACCACCAGCTCATCCATTTTTATATCCTGATTGATAATTCGATGCTTTAAATACCCCTCTTCATCATTTGCAATATTATGTTTATACCATTCTGTAATCTCTGCTTTAGGTGTTTTGGCCACCCAACCGCCATCTAACCAAAGGATATCTATCTTTCCGTAGTCAGTCATTAGTTCCATAATCTGGTTATGGGTGAAATCTACATACTCTTGCCACTTTTCGGGATAATCCACAGGTGAATAATTTACATTTCTGTCCTTTGGTGGAAAGTAAGGATCCCAATAACTTTTAACGTTCCAATCGGGCTTTGAAAAATAGGCTCCTGCCCAAAGTCCTTGATTCCTAAAGGAACTAAAGATTTCTTTTGCAATGTTTGCTTTAGGATTGGATGAAAAAGGGGTTTTAGGGGAGGTTATTTTATAGTCGGTATATTTGGAATCGAACATACTAAATCCATCGTGATGCTTCGTTGTAAAAACCACGTACCTCATACCTGCGTCTTTAGCCGCCTTTGCCCATCTGTCTGGATCGAACTTCACTGGATTAAACGTGGTTTGCAAAGCCTCATATTCCTTTTTATAAGCAAAATAGTCATTTGGATTACTACCCTTTTTTCGTTCACACCAACCATATTCTTCTGGACATAATGACCAGGACTCCACAATACCCCATTGACTGTATGTACCCCAGTGCATTAATAATCCAAATTTAAGTCCTTGCCATTCGTCTAATTTTTCCAAAACCAAAGGGTCAGTTTCAGGAACATAACGTTCGTCCTCATAAATTGCCTGCGAAAACAATTGTATTGAAAATAGTACTGTAATAATGAGTAATGTCTTTTTCATCTTTGCTTATAATTATTTATTGATTACTATATGAATACGGGGCATTCTCTGGTTTACTTGCCCAGTCTTTGTTTATTGTATCTCCTAAATTGAATTGTAGAGTGCCTCCCTTCTGAATGACTTCATAATTTAAAAAGGCATTATTGTAGGGGGTTCCTTTTAAACTTACAGATTGAATATAAAAATTAGCATCTGAATTGTCTTCTGAAAGGATTTTTAAAGTATTTCCATTTTCAAGGTGCAATGTCGCCTTTTTAAATAACGGACTTCCGATGACATATTGGTCTGTCCCCGGCGTAACCGGATAAAACCCTAGTGAACTAAACACGTACCACGCTGATGTTTGTCCGTTATCTTCATCTCCGCAATAGCCATCTGGTGTGGCTGAGTACAGTTTGGTAAGCACCTCACGAATATGAGCTTGTGCCTTATAAGGCGCCCCAGCGTAATTATACAAATAGATCATATGCTGTATCGGCTGATTTCCATGCGCATAATTCCCCATATTCACGATTTGCATTTCCCTGATCTCATGAATGGTTTGTCCGTAGTAAGAGTCGTCAAAATCCGGAGGCATAGAAAACACCTCATCCAATTTTGCTACAAACGCCTCATTGCCTCCCATCAGGTCTATAAGTCCCTGAACATCCTGAAATACCGACCAGGTATAATGCAGGCTATTGCCTTCGGTAAAGGCATCTCCCCATTTTAGTGGATTAAAGGGGGCTTGAAAAGATCCGTCCTCGTTCTTACCACGCATTAAATTACTTGATGGGTCGAATAGCTTCTTATAATTCATAGCCTTCTCATAATATTTCTTAGCGATATCATCCTTCCCTAATTTTTCAGCCATCTGGGCAATGGTATAATCGGCATAGGCATATTCCAAGGTTCTAGCTGCATTTTCATTGATACCAACATTATAAGGCACATAGCCTAATGTATTGTAATAATCTAATCCGGCACGTCCCACCGAATTAACGGGTCTGCCTTCGGACACGGTTGCATTCTTTAAAACGGCTTCAAACAGCACATCGACATCTTTTTCTTTTACATTCCCTTTTAAAAAGGCATCAGCAATGATAGGCGCCGAATTGGAGCCGATCATACAATCGCGATGCCCCGGGCTTGCCCATTCGGGCAGCCAACCAGATTCTTTGTAGGTATTGGCCAATCCTTCCATAATATGGCTATTCAGTTCTGGATACATCATATTAAAAAATGGGAATACAGCCCTAAACGTATCCCAAAAGCCGTTATCTGTAAACATATAACCGGGCAATACTTCGCCATTATAAGGACTGTAATGTACAATTTGGTCATTAGCATCGAATTCATAAAACTTTCTCGGGAATAATAATACCCTGTACAGGCTAGAGTAAAAAGTTTTAATACGATCTATATTGTCATCTTCTATTTGGATGCGGTTCAGTTCCTTTTCCCAGGCTTGTTTTGCCTTGTCTTTGGTTTGTTCGAAGGTATCATCACCTATTTCTCTTTTTAAATTTAGAGCCGCCTGTTCCGGACTTATAAAAGATGACGCTACTTTTACATGAACAACCTCGCCTTTTTTGGTTTTAAAACCTATAATGGCCCCAACATGTTCGCCCTCACTTTCATTAGCGTTTTCCTGTAATTCCCATCCATTATGCCAGGTATGTGTTATCTCAAAATCCCTATCAAATTCAGCGACGAAATAGTTATGAAAATTGTCGGGCACACCACCACTGTTATTTCTGCAATAGCCTATTATTTTTCGTTCGTCCGGCAAAATTTTAACCATTGAACCTTTAAAAAAAGCGTCTAAAATAATATAGGACTGCTCAGATTCTGGAAAGGTAAATTTAAACTGCGATGCCCGCTCTGTTGGCGCCACTTCTGCCACTATGTCATGATCGGCCAAATACACGGAGTAATGATATGGTTTTACTATTTCGGCTTTATGGGAAAACCAAGAGGCTCGCTCATCTTCTTGAAACTTCAAGTCACCTGTCACGGCCATTAACGAGAAGGCGGCGTAATCATTAATCCAAGGACTAGGCTGGTGGGTTTGCTTGATTCCTCTTATTTTGGTGTCATCGTATTTATAAGCCCATCCATCACCCATTTTAGCGGTTTGTGGTGTCCAAAAGTTCATGGCCCAAGGGGTTGCTATCGCCGGATAGGTATTCCCGTTGGACAATTTAAACTCTGAATCGGTTCCCATAAGTGGATTGACATAATCTACAAGGGCATTAGAAGTTCCTTCGTTAGACACTGTTTCTTTTATCTCCTCCTTACAGGAAAAACATAGTGTTAACAATAGAACGCCCCAATATTTCATATTTATTTTATTCATCGTAATCTTTATTTATTCTTTTACTTTAATCAATTATTTACCAAAACATTATTTCACTTACAAAAATCCAAGACGCATTACCTTCGCCTTCATGCCCCTTAGGCAACACCTTAGGATTCTTGACTATAACTTTATAATATCTAGCTTCGGTTTTGGGAATTTCAACAAAAAACCTTTCAATAAGTGGCATGTCGTTGGTATTGTCTTTGTTTGTTTTCATCTCCCCAATTCGTTTAAACCCTGAGGTTATATTGTTAGAAGCATAAACCTCTATGGCTGTTGGAAACAAAATCCACTGTTTTGGTTGTCCTAAACAATCGACCGCTATTTTCGTTACAGGTTTAACAGTTCCTAAATCGATAATAGTATTAATATCATTACCCAAAAACCCTGTCCATTTATTGTCTTTAAAATTTAAGGTTCCTAATTCCAAATCAAATAGCTTATCAGATCCGGGATACTGTTTTTCTGGTTGATGGATAATTGTATAATCCGAAACTTTATGGTTTACTTTATAGAAATCACGCTTTAATGTCTCGCTGGGATTCCATCCTTTTTTAAAAGATTTAACAGCAATAGTTGCACTTGTATCAAGAATTATAGGCTTGGTATACTGTAAAGCTGTGGTATCAGGTTCGTTCCCGTTTAAGGTGTAAAATATTTTTGTGTTTCTTAACTTGGAATCGAGCTTAATGCTTATGGTATCAACAAACAATGCCTTTTTTGTTACCATAAAAGGTACTTTTAACTGCGTCGCTTCTACAAAGCCTGTAACACCACTGTTTATCTTAACATCAAAGTCATTACTTAACTTTTGGGCCAAACGTTCATCTATTTTTGTTTTCCAGGCATACACATGCTCCGGAGTTATGGACTGCAATAGGTTCTCCAAACCTTGCTCAGTAATATCGTTATCGACAAGATTTAAGACATTAAGCGCTTTTAGATGTTTTAAGTGTTTTAAGGTTTTATCCGTTATCTGCGTTTTCCTTAACTCCAACTTTTCCAGATTCTTTAGTTTTTTCAATCCGCTCGTCATGTCGTCGGTCAAAGCCGAGTTACTCAGATCCAATTCAACAATTTGTTCTTTTAGACCTGCCAATGCTTTAATAGCATCTTTTGTAATATCCTTACGCTTGTATTTTACCCAAAGTTCGGGTTCTGTAGGCACCAACTTTCGAACCAAGAAGCCTTCGTCTTCTACACTTTGAATAGCTCCTAAAGAAGCCTCCTCAATATATTTTTCCTCAAAAACCAGATATCTTTTCAATAACTTGTTTAAGGTATCATTTTTTGCAATGGCTACTACTTTATTATCTACCTCTTTACTGTTGTCCAGCCAATATTTTATAAGCCACAACTCGTCTTTTGTTAATTGTGGTTTTCCTTCCGGGGGCATATGATCCTCGTCTGAAATAGGAAGTATGGTATGCTTATAGAGTAAACTTTCTGCGGCATTCCCCAAGGAGATCACGGCTCCTGATTCGCCTCCGGCGAGCAAACTTTCTTTGGAAACCAATGCCAGATCGCCTTTTCTTTTTGAGGTGTTATGGCATTGAACACACTTGTCATCAAATATCTTTAACACCACATTATTGTACATATTTAAACTGTCTATGTGTTCTATAGTTTCTAGTTTTGGTGGCGCTTTTATATATTCTGTTAAAAAATCATCGCCATGTGTTAGAACGCTACCATAGTGCCCGGCAACACTTATACTAATAATCGTTCCAACAAATAGCGGAAAAAACAATCGCTTTAACTGTTTATTTTGTTTTGTAGACACTAAAAATAGTAACGTAATCAATACGGCAGATAAGATCCCTGTCCAAAAATGAATATCTAAAGTCTTTCCCGAATACCCATCTTCCAAAGAAAGAAAATATCCAAAAACACAGGCAATAATTGCAAACAATGATGAAAACCCAAGGGCGTTTTTTATTGTTTGTCCCGGATAATTCTTTCTTATTCGTCCAACAATATCCAGAAAAAATGTTAACAATAAGGCTCCTATGGGTAAATGTAAAATTAGCGGATGTAAACGCCCTAAAGCCAGTACTATTCTGGGAACATCGTCTCCATTAGCAGCATTGGAATAGCCTGACACCAATAAACATACCACAAACAAAATACTTCCCTTAAGGTTTCTTACATCTATTAACATACTTTCTTTAGTTTAAAATCCATTCGTCCATAAACAACCACGCCTTTGCTCCATGCCCCTCATGCCACTGCGGTATAGACTGTATATTATGAACCTCTATTCTTAAAGACTGTACTTCTGTGTCAATTGGAATGTTTACCGTTTCCATTTTCCTTGAAACCATAGACTTTAGGGGTTCTATTTCTTTTATTTTTCTAGCAGACGGATCTTCATTTAAAATAACCGTTATAGACTCAGGAGGGAATATCCAAGATCCCACATCGTTTAAATAACTTACGGTTAATGCCTTTACAAACGTATTGTCTTTAAATGAAACGGTCGCAGACGCAATGGTATCGAAACCAACCCATTGGGGATCACTAAAATTCAATGAAGCTTTGGTCTGATTGATTAGCGTGTTTTCACCTTGTCCTTTGTATTTTTCACTGCTGTTAGAATGCCATACAATAGTATCTACATCCAATCCTTTTTTATAGAGTGTCAATTCTGTGACTTCACTAGGATTCCAATCTGGATGATACGCCTTAAATTTAAAGGTTCCTGAGTTTGACACCCTGATGGGGCGTTCATACTTTGTTGCGGATTGGCTCGGTTCTTCTCCTTCAGACGTGTAATAAATAGATACATCGCCCAATTTTAATTCGGCTTTAATAGTTACAAAAGAATCTATTAAGGTACTTGTAGCCATCACTCTGGGCTGTGCCAAACTCACTTGATTGGATTGTAAAAATTGTGTACTTCCTTTTTGGGTACAGCTAAAAAGCACCAAACAACAAAACACCATTAACAGCCTCATACACGTATTAGTTTTATTGGATAGGTCTGACCTGAATTCCATTGTGCGACATACATATTTTCGTCATCGTCTATACAGACATCATGGGGGTGTTGAAACAACCTAACCGTTTGGTATAATTCTTCTAATTTACTATTGGTATATGATGGAGCGGTAGCACCCGGACAAGAAACCACTTCGTTTCTATCGTTCATAATCAACAAAAATCCGGAATCGCTGTTCGGTGCATTTTTCGATTTTAATACAGCAAAATAGATATCGTTCTTATGAATTACCGGCCTGCAGATCAAAGCTCCAGGAACGGGAACCGATTCTAAATAATTGCCTTTTAGGTCGAAGCGTTTTAAAATATTCAACTCTCTGGCCGATATTAAAAGCGAGGGATTATTCTTGTCCCTATTATCGTAACAGATCCCATGCGCATTTAAAAACTTATCATCTTCGGCGCCTCTGCCTCCAAAGATATTGAGCAATTCTCCCTTATGATTGTAATGCGTAATATATTGATTTCCATAACCATCGGCTACATAAAAATCCCCATTCTCCAGAACGGTTGTTTCTGTTGGCTTGAACTCGCTTTTATCATTATATTTTCCGGTATCTGAAGGGTAATTTATTTCAAAAACTACCTTTCCATCAATCGTTGTTTTTATAACCTGATGACGCTCGTAATCTGTAATCAATAAAAAATCCTCACCATTTTCCTTAACCAAAGTAAGACCATGCCCTCCAGGATACTCGGTTCCCCAACTTGAAATAAATTTGCCCGACTTGTCGTAAATAATCACATTATTTTTGGTATGATTGGTAAGCAAAACGATGCGTCCCTTGGAATCCTGTACCATCTCATGACAGTCTTTAACTGGCGTTTTGGATACATCTAAATTACCCCACGCCATATCCACCTTATAGCGATGCGAATTATGACCTATTATCACATCGCTGTTTGCATTAAAGGAAAAGGCACTACCATACATTGAAGTAGTTAATACACCAAGTGATAACAGAGAGGATTGCTTTAAGAACTTTCTACGACTCATAATTAGTTAAGATAAAAGATCGTGAACAACATGTCCCGACACGTCGGTAAGTCTAAATCGTCTTCCCTGATGCTTATAAGTGAATTTTGTATGGTCAACTCCCATTAGATGCATAACGGTAGCTTGTAAATCGTGTACATGCACCGGGTCTTTTACAATATTGTATCCAAAATCGTCTGTTTCGCCATATGTAAATCCAGGTTTCACACCGCCTCCTGCCATGAACATAGTAAAACATTTAGGATGGTGATCGCGACCATAATTCGTTTCTGTTAATACGCCCTGACTATAATTCGTTCTTCCAAATTCACCACCCCAAATAACCAAAGTATCCTCTAACAAGCCACGTTGTTTTAAGTCCATAATTAAGGCTGCTGTTGCCTGATCGATGTCCTTGGCTTGTTTTTCTATTTGTGAAGGCAGGTCAAAATGCTGATCCCACCCCATATGATACAGTTGAACAAACCGAACATCGCGTTCCACCATACGCCTCGCTAATAAACAATTAGCGGCATACGTTCCGGGCGTTAGGGCATCCATACCGTACATCTGGATAATATGCTCAGGCTCATCATCAATATTCATAGTATCTGGAACCGATGTTTGCATGCGGTAGGCCATTTCGTATTGGGCAATTCTGCTATTTATTTCCGGATCTCCAAATTCTGCTTCTTGCTTTTGATTTAACTCGCTTATGTAATCCAGCATTTTTCTTCGTTCATTCCTCGACATGCCTTCAGGGTCTTTAAGGTACAGTACAGGATCTTTACCCGACCTAAACTGCACTCCCTGATGCAAAGAACTTAAAAAGCCATTGCCCCAAAGCCTGGAATATAAAGGTTGGGAAAAAGGTCTTCCTGTGCCCCTTGATAACAATACGGTAAATGTTGGTAAATTTTCATTGAGGCTTCCCAAACCATAACTCATCCATGATCCCATGCTTGGGCGTCCAGCCTGCTGAGATCCTGTTTGAAAAAAGGTAATGGCCGGATCGTGGTTAATAGCCTCTGTATGCATCGATTTAATAAAGCACAGTTCATCGACCACTTTAGCGGTATATGGCATCAAGCTACTTACCCAGGCCCTGGATTGTCCATATTGGTCGAATTTGAAATTACTTCCAACCAAAGGAAATTTATCTTGTCCAGAGGTCATTCCTGTTAAGCGTTGTCCATTCCTAACAGAATCAGGCAAATCTTCACCTCTTAATTTGTCCAACAAGGGCTTATAGTCGAACAGCTCTAATTGGGAAGGCCCTCCACTTTGAAACAAGTATATAACCCGTTTTGCTTTTGGAGCAAAATGTGGCAGTTTTAGTGCCAATTGATCTGCGGGATTACTTCCTGCAACAGAATTAAACGGATCCAATAAAGAAGCAGCGGCCAGCCCACCAATGCCTAGCCCCATTTTCTTTAAAAAATGCCTTCTGTTATTATTAATAAAATGTTGTGATAACTCTTCCATGGCCTTATCCTTTTATAATAGCTTCATCCAGATTAAAAATCATACTTGTTAAAGCGGTGTAGGCATAAACGTCTTTAGAAGGGGCCTCTCCTTTTGTTACATCGCTGTTAGTTGTATCGTAATTATCTTTTACGTATTCTAGGTATTGTACTAGTTCGTTTGTTTCAGTTTCCTCTGGAAAACGAGAAGTTATTTTTCTAAATATGGTTTTAACACGTTCCTCGTCTGTGGTCGCTTCTTTCTCCAGTGTATTCATAGCTAAATGTTCTGCTGCCTCAATCAACTGCGGATCGTTAAGCATCACCAAAGCCTGTAAAGGCGTGCTTGTTTTTTGCCTTTTCACTTCACAAAAATCTCTAGTAGGCGCATCAAAGGTCATCATAGACGGCGGTGGTACGGTGCGTTTCCAAAACGTATACAGACTACGCCTGTAAAGGTTCTCTCCTGTATCGGGTATGTATTTAGTAAGTCCCTGTCCCGATGTTGTTTCTGCCCATAATCCTGGTGGCTGATAGGGTTTAACACTTGGCCCTCCAATTTTATTAACTAACAGACCACTTACTGCCAAGGCATTATCCCGTATCATTTCGGCGGTTAGTTTACTTCGGGAACTTCTGGCTAGCAAAACATTATCCGGATCGGCTTCTAAAAGCTCGGGTGTAACTTTTGATGTCTGTTGATAAGTACTGGACATCACCATACGTTTATACATTTTCTTTACATCCCACCCTTCTTCTCTAAAGGTAACGGCTAGCCAATCTAACAAATCGGGATGTGACGGTAAGGCTCCCTGATTTCCAAAATCATCGGAAGTAGAAACGATACCAACACCAAAAATGTGTTGCCACATCCTGTTTACTGCAACTCTTGCTGTTAAAGTGTTTCCCTCGCTAAAGAACCAATCTGCCAATCCAAGTCTGTTTTTAGGAAGCGAATCGGGGTAAACAAATACAACTTCTGGAGTACTCAAAGATACTTCTTCTGATGGTGCGTCATATTGTCCTCGCTTTAATATATGAGTTTTTCTCTCGGGTGCATTGTCCTTCATAACCATCAAACGCACCTCCTTAATAGAATCGGGCAAGTTTATAAACGATAGTGTTTCTTTAACCTCTTTAGGTGTTATCTTTATATTGGGTTCGGGTATTTCATTATAATCAATCCGACCTTTTTCATTTACTTTATTAAAAAACCCATAAAAGCCGTAATATTCTTTTTGTGAAATAGGATCGTATTTATGGTCATGGCACTGTGCACACTCCAAGGTTAATCCCATAAGAGCTTTAGCGGTAGTGTTGGCCCTGTCCTTTACGTATTCGACACGGTACTCTTCATCTATCACTCCACCTTCCTGAGTAATTTTATGATTTCTGTTAAAACCTGTAGCTACAATCTGTTCGAGTGTTGCATCGGGCAATAAATCGCCCGCCAATTGCCATTTTACAAATTGATTGTAAGGTATATTTCTATTGATAGCACTTATTACCCAATCTCGCCAGGGCCACATAACCCGTTCCAGGTCGTCCTGATAACCGTGTGTATCGGCATATCTGGAGAGATCCAACCAACCTGATGCCATATGCTCTCCGTAAGCAGGAGAGGCCAACAAGTGATCAACTACTTTTTCGTATGCATTTGCATCCTCATCATGAATAAAAGCATCTATTTCCTCAATGGAGGGGGGCAAGCCTGTAAGATCGAAATACACCTTCCGTATTAGTTTTTCCTTAGTAGCCTTTTCAGAGGGCGCTAACCCTTCTTGTTCTAAACGTTTTGCAATAAAATAATCTATTTCGTTACTAGCCCATTCAGGATTTGAAATGGAAGGAACTTCCTTTTTCTTGGGTGGCACAAATGACCAGTGATCTTTCCAAACAGCACCTTGCTCAATCCATTTGGTAAGGATTTGTTTTTCATACTCCGACAAAGTAAGGTTGGAGTCTGATGGTGGCATTATCTGTTCGGGATCGGTACTATTAATTTTAAATACTAATCTACTGGAAGCAGCATCCCCAGGAACAATTGCATATTTATCTAAATGTTCACCTATAGCTGCAAAAGCCCCTTCCTTAGTGTCAAATCGCAAACCAGCTTCGCGGGTACCCTCATCGGGACCATGACAGAGATAACATCGATCTGAAAGTATAGGTTTCACATGGAAAATAAAATCGATAGTATCCGGAAGCTTCATTCCCTTACCTGGCAATTGTTCTTTTTCGGAACCAGTCAACTTTTCACCAAGCCCTTGATACTTATCCTGAGAAGCCCCAATACTATATTTTATTAACAACACGATAATAAAAGGTATTGCAAAATATAATATTAAAATCCCCCGTTTTTTATTTCCTTGCTTTTCTGACATTACTGCTTACTATTTTGATTTGTAATACAATTAAGGTCTAAATATTAAAAATCTCACAAATGCTTAAAAAACCACTATTAATCAACACATTAACTTCTAAATATACAAAATTACATCCAAAAGATTTCTAACATAAAGACCTCTAATCAACAATTATTTCGTCAACAAACAGCCAGGTTCCTCCACCGTTTGGAGCCTGCTTTAAATTAATCGCTTTTACTTTTACATAACGGGCCTTGCGCTCAGTAAAACTTACGATAAAATCTTTTAGTTCTGATTTAGAACTTTCAGCATAAGCCCTTTCTACCTGCCCGGCTTTTTCAAATGTTTTTCCATCGTTAGAAACATAAACCTCAACGGCTATTGGAAAATAGATCCCTGGCCCTTGATTTTCTAAGGTTCCTACAGTTATTTTATTAACGTCCATCTCACTTTCCAGATCAATGGTTAACTCCATATCTTTTCCTATCCATGCTTGCCACTGTCCGTCATGGAAATTTTTTGATCCGCGCAATGCATTTACCATTCCAAAGGCACCTGCCCCTTGGTATCTATCACTATATTTATCCTTGTATTCAACTCTTTTACCAACCGCTTTATGGAATTTTATGGTTTCATCAAATGCTCTACCTATCGGTTTTTCATTCTCAAATAAAGAGGCTCTTATGCGTGTTGTTTTGGTAAGTTTTACAGGATCGATGTATTTTTGTGAGTTAGCATTTACCTCACTGCCATCAGTCGTATAGCGGATGTCTGCTCCAGGAAACTCATTCTTTAAAACAACTTCTACTACCTTTTCTTCAATATTTACTTTGGCTTCAGAGGTTACCAAATAAGCACTCTTTGCATAGTTGATACCTAGTTCTTCGTAGCGTTTAAACATGGTATTTATACGTGACGAAAAATCTTCCCAATTCCTTAATTCTTTAGGACTCCAAACGGTTTCGGATAAAGCGGCCAATCGTGGATATATCATATACTCGGACTGGGCTTCTGTTGGAATAAATTCGGCCCATAAATTGGCTTGGCCTCCCAACACATGCTTGGCCTCTTCGGGTGTCATAGTATCGACCACCGGATCGAAGGTATAGACCTTACTTAAGGGTGTAAATCCTCCCCACGCCAATGGTTCGTAACTTTGAGGTCCCTGATAATGATCAAAGTAGCAATGTGACCCAGGGGTCATTACAACATCATGTCCTTGCTTCGCAGCTTCTACACCTCCTTTTACACCACGCCAACTCATTACCGTGGCATCAGGAGCCAGTCCACCTTCCAGGATCTCATCCCATCCTATTAGTTTTTTGCCATGGGCATTAATGAATTTCTCCATGCGTTTTACAAAGTAACTTTGCAATTCTTCAACATCATGCAGTCCTTCTGTCTTCATTCGCTTTTGACAATGTGGACAGGTTTTCCAGTTGGTTTTTGTTGCTTCATCTCCACCTATATGAATGTATTTAGATGGAAAGATTGCCATTACCTCGGCAAGGATATCTTGTAAAAACTCGAACGCACTGTCTTTTCCTGCACAATAGATATCTGTGATCGGCCATAGTCCTCCCGAGGGCACGCCTACCGGTTTTTCCAGACAAGAATATTCAGGATAGGATGCAATGGCACTCGTAACGTGCGCCGGCATTTCGATCTCCGGTACGATCTCTACATTCTTGGTTTTTCCATAGGCCACTAACTCCTTTAATTCTTCCTGAGTTAAAAAGCCTCCATAGGTTCCTTTTTCTCCTGGTTTTGTTTTTAATCTTGCATTCCATGCCAGATGTTCCTGATCCACACGCCAGGCACCTACTTCTGTAAGTTTTGGGTATTTTTTTATTTCGATACGCCAACCCTGGTCATCGACTAAATGCAAATGCAATACATTCATTTTATGCATTGCCAATCTGTCTATGGTCTTTTTAAGATACTCTTTCCCAAAAAAATGACGGGACAGATCCAGCATTAAACCACGCCACTTAAAACGTGGCTGATCCTGAATCACTACATTTGGAATGATCCAGTTGGTATTGGTTACCTGCTCCTGACTTTCAATAGCCACAGGTAATAACTGACGTAATGTTTCCAATCCATAAACAAACCCAGCGTTTCCACTGGCACCGATAGTTACATGATCTGAAGTTACTTCTAATTTATAAGCCTCATCCGCAAGCTCATTGCTTGTTATAAATTGCACATAGTTTTTTGAAGGTGTCCTATTGGTTACACTGGGTGACCATCCCGCAGCATTTTTAAATTTTGCTAACAAAGTTTCAGCCATAAGCTTTTGTGCATCATCAGAAACTACGAATTGTGTGCTCTCAGAAAACTCAAAACCACCTTCTTGTAATTTTACTTCAGCGGGTTTCGGGATTATTTGAATATCACTTTCGGTAAATGAAACCTGTTTTGTCTGACAGGCAAACAGTCCTAAAAAAAGGACTGCAATAACTAGTTTATATGTTTTAACCATTTTACTTTTATTTTTATTTTTCATCCCATGTCATTTTAAATGAGGCATCTTCCATTCTATTTCCTTTTTCGGCATCACAAACGGCATAATTAAATCCAGATCGCAAGCTGTAGCCTCCGTATTCACCATTTTTGTTAACGGCTATAAACCCTACTTGGAGATACTCCATGTCCTTATGGTTCTTGTGCTTTTCAAAAATACGTTCTACAATAATTTTACATGCTTCTTCTGGCGATTTCCCCATGCGCATTTGCTCTACCACCATGGCACTGCCAGCTGTTCGTATTACGGCTTCTCCTAAACCGGTTGCTGCTGCCGCTCCAACCTCATTATCTAAAAACAACCCAGCTCCAATAATGGGCGAATCGCCAACCCGCCCATGTAGCTTCCAAGCTGCTCCACTGGTTGTACATGCTCCTGATAAGTTACCATTTTCGTCTAAAGCCAACATACTAATGGTGTCGTGATTTTCGATATTTATAACTGGTTTATACTTCGATTTTTCAAGCCATTTTTTCCAATCCTTTTCTGATTCGGGCGTTAAAAGATTTTCCTCTTTAAAGCCTTTAGATAATGCAAAGTTTAGAGCACCCTGACCTACCAACATAACATGAGGTGTTTCTTCCATAACTTTTCTAGCTACCGAAATAGGGTGTTTAATACCTTGTAAAAAAGCTACGGAACCACAATTACTATCAGAATCCATAATACAAGCGTCGAGCGTTACTTTCCCTTCTCTATCTGGTAAACCACCATATCCTACACTACGTTCTTTCGGATCTCCTTCAGATACTCTAACCCCAGCCTCTACCGCATCAATCCCTGTTCCACCACCGGTAAGTGTTTTCCATGCTGCTTCATTGGCAGGAAAACCGTGTTTCCAGGTTGAGATAATTACTGGTTTGCGCTGAACTTGGGCTAATGACTCATTGGTAGCGGCTACGGTTTCTTCTTTGGGGCCTTCTTTACACCCTATAATAGTACTGATACCAATAGTTCCTAAGGCTGCTTTTTTAATAAAATCTCTTCTATCTGACATATCTTTCTTACTTATTAATTGTATACTTTTGATGATAAAGCCATTGTGTAATTGCTTTTTGGAGCAGGTTTATTACCCATAACAAAACGTAATGTGCCCCCATTTATAATTTCTTTATGTGTGATGTAATTTCGTTTTATTTTTTTTCGGTTTAAAACCACCGATTGAATGTATTTGTTCTCTTTTAAATCGTTAACAGTTTCAATAACAAACGATCTGCCATTTTCCAGTTTAATAACGGCTCTATCAAAAATAGGGGAGCCAAAGGCATAAATACCCTGAGCCGGATTTACTGGATAAAAGCCTAATGCGCTAAAGACATACCAAGACGACATTTGTCCGCAATCTTCATTTCCACAATGTCCGTTAGGTGTGTTCTTATATTGGGACTCCAAAACGTTTCTGATAATTTCTTGCGTTTTCCACGGCTTACCTACATAGTTATACAGATATCCTACATGGTGACTTGGTTCATTACCATGTGCATACTGACCGATCATTCCCGTACTAAAAATGGGTAACTTATCGGTAGGTAGTGGGTTTAATGTAAACATGGAATCGAGTTTCTTTTCGAAAGCCTCGTTGCCACCTACTGCACCAATGAGTCCTTCAATATTTTGAGGCACATACCACATATATTGCCAGGCATTACTCTCGCAGAAAAACGGTGTATATTCTTTTGGAACAAATGGTTTTACAAAGGAACCATCTCCAAATTTTGGGCGCATAAACGTGCTTTTCGAGTCATATACATGTCTCCAATTTTCAGAACGCTCCCTAAAATAATCATAATCGGCCTTTTTACCTAATGCTTTGGCAAATTGTGCAACACACCAATCATCGTAGGCGTACTCTAAGGTCTTTGAAACTGACCAATTTTCGTGATGTTCATCTATAGGGACATAGCCTAATTCTTTATAGTCTTCTATTTGACGGGCATCATCCATAGCACTAGCCTTACAGGCTTGGTAAGCCAGTTTAATATCAAAACCTTTAATTCCTTTAAAGTAAGCATCAACGATAACGGGTACAGCATGGTAACCAATCATCATATTGGTTTCGTTACCCTGCATGGACCACACTGGTAGCAACCCAGTTTCTTTATAATGTGCTAATAGCGACCGAATCATATCGGACACCCTTTTAGGATGCATTACTGTATAAAGTGGGTGTGCTGCCCGATAGGTATCCCACAAAGAAAAGGTATCATATCTATTATAACCTTTTGCTTTAACAATGGTATCGTTAGCTCCTTTGTAATTACCATTATGATCACTGAGTAAAGTGGGCGCTAACATAGATTGGTACAACATGGAATAAAAAATTTTCTTTTTTTCCAGTTGGTTTGTTTCGATCTTTATTTTTCGCAATTGCTTTTCCCAAATGCTGTCTGCTGCTTTCTTATAAACATCAAATTTAAAATGTGGCGCCTCTAAAGCAATTGATTTACAAGCCCCGTCTATACCTGCAGTAGACAATCCGGTTTTTAAAATAATCACCTCATCGTCCTTGGTCTTATAATTAAGAATGATCTTAGTGTTAATGCCTGTGGCTTCATTCTGTACCAGAGAATCATTCTTATAAAGTTGATAGGATTCAAAAGGTTTAGACAGTTTAATTTGAAAGTAAACACGTTGATCCCTCGCCCAGCCAGTTGATTTTCTGTATCCTTGAATGGTGGCACTGTCGATAACCTTAATATAAGTATCGGTTGGGGCATCCCAGTTAAGGGCATATCCCAAATCGATATGGATTTGGGATAAAGAATCTTTGGGAAAGGTATATTTATGTATTCCTGTTCTCTCCGTAGCCGTAAGTTCTGCTTTTATGTTATAGTCTAAAAGATCGACCATGTAATAGCCTGGTGCCGCAGCTTCCTTTTCGTGTGAAAATTTAGAAAACGGTTTAAAGTTATTGGCTTCTATACGTTTATTAAATCGGCTATTGGTAGGCATTACCAAAATATCATATAAATCTCCGGCACCTGTTCCTGTTAAGTGGGTATGTGAAAACCCAGAAATAATCGAATCTTGATAATAGTACCCCGCTATTCGGTCCCAACCAGGAATACCAATGTCGGGGCTTAGTTGTACCATTCCAAAAGGGACTGTTGCTCCGGGATAGGTGTTTCCAGGGCCATCGGTTCCTATAAATGGATTTACAAAGGAGGTGTGTTTTAGTTTCGTTTCATGAGTATTTTGAGCACAATTAAAAAAAAGTGCTGTTATTGCTACAACAATGAAACTATATTTACGCATAATCCTATTCGATAATCGAAATTTAAATACTCCGAGGCTTGTCTCGAAACCAAAATGTTTTTTCTAATAAATGCCTCGTAAGCTTGCCCCAAGCAGTTTACTTACTTATATCTGTTTTTGCTTCTTTTATTACTTTTAAATGGTCTTCTTTTAATGCTGGCCCATCAAAAAATGTTACGCCTTTTGCACCATTATTCTTTGCTAAATAAATTGCCTCCTTTAACTCATCAGCCGATGCAAATGCTGGTAAAAATACACCTGTATTAATACCTGTATTTTTTTCTACTACATCACTAACACCTTGCTTAGTAGCATAACCTATCCAATCTATTTCTTCGTTGTAAAAGCCGTGGTATATCATAGGATATACTTCGTCTATATCCCACTTATCCCAACGTTGACGCACCATATGATCTGCCATCTCTGGATAAGGAAATACGGCTGCCGTTAAGCGCTTATTGTATTTATGTACTATCTTATAGGCGTCATCTACAACTGATTTGATCGCATTTAATCTAAAGTTTTTCCACTCCATATCAATTGCCGTATTCTTACTTTCTTTAGGGTTTTTATGGTGTGCTTTTTCGAATTCACTTATGCAGACATCACAATAACAAAAGTCGTATTCTGCCATTTCCGTATCTTGGGTGAGATTGTATTTAGGCAGCAAACCTATTGGTAAAAAAATGTCCGGGAAACGGATGTAATCCAAATGAACACTTTCTATGCCATCCACTTTTGCCAAACCTTCTACCAAACCTAAAACATGATTACGTGACTCTTTTCTGGTTGGGCATAACCACTGGTAGTAGCCTACATAAGGACGGTGGTCGAAACAGGATTTTCCATCGCGACTAACCACGTACCAATCGGGATGCTTTAAAGCTACTGTATCACCTGGGCGATTCATTGCCATAATCCATGCATGCACTCTTAGGCCAGCTTTATTAGCAATAGGCACCAACCGTTGTAATTCGACAGGATCGGTAGATGTATTAATTAAAATCTCATCAATTCCAGCGTCGCTATACTTCTTGAATTCTTCGGCATAGGCTTCATCTGATTTCCCTTTTTTTGAAGTAATCCAAACACCAAATTCGAACGCTTGCTTTTCCACCTCTTCTTGAACGGCCTGGGTTACTGTTTTATCGCTGCTCTTTTGATTACATGATATAAACAATATAATTATTGTCGATAGAAGTATATATTTTGTTTTCATTTGTTAATATTTTCTGTTTTTAGTGGTTACGGTAACACGCATCTTATAATTTCTTTATCCAATTTAGGTTAATCAGTGGATGCGCTTATTTATATACTAATAAACCTTAAATCACTCCTGTATACTTTTATAAAGTGTGTTTAACAGCTCTTGATCTTTATCTAAACTATACTCCCAAAACATGGCACCTCCAAGTCCATTTTCTTTAATAAACTTGGCTTTCAAATCAATTTCTTTTGGTGTTTCCCATGAAATAAACGTACTATCCTGTTCATTCCATAGGTAGGAAGCTTTTGCCGATTCATCGTATAGCTTTTTATAGTTTCCGGATTTAAGCTTTTCAACAATATCCCAGTAGGGCACAATAATACCTGTTGACATGGCCGATTGATAAAGCCCATCATGTTGTGGTATTACTTTCTCCCACTGTCTGCCATAAAAAGGAACGCCCATAATTAATTTACTTGCAGGAACGCCTGCCTCTAAATGTCTTGCAATGGCCTGCTGACCACTATTACCTTCAAACTTTTCTTTATTTGACGGATATAAATTAGCATGGTGACCTGTTTGAAAAAACCATCCATGATAAAAATCGTAGCACATAACATTAATAAAGTCAAGGTATTCATGAGCCTTTCCTAAATCGGTATGATCGATATATGCTTGGTCTGCTCCTGTAGCAATGGTTAATAAATAATGGGTATTGTCCTTTTCTCCTTGTGCTTCTAAGGCTCTACGGATTTCGCCTAGCAACAAAGTAAAGTTTTCTTTATCGGATGGTCGAAAGGCGTTATCTTCGGCTCGTTGCCCTGGATATTCCCAATCGAGATCTACACCGTCAAATCCGTGCTTTTTCATTAACTCTATACAACTGTTGGCAAACTTCTTTCGGGACGTGTCGAAAGCAGCAACATGGGAAAATTTGTCTGACCAAACCCAACCACCAACTGAATACAATACTTTTAAGTTGGGGTTCGTCTTCTTTAAAGCTATTAAACTAGCTATTTTAACAGAATCTACATCCAGTTCAAACTGAACATTGCCATCCACAATATTTGCAAAGGCATAATTAATGTGCGTTAGTTTGGCAGCGTCTACTTTTGAGGGATCAAAATCTTCATAACCTGCTACATAACCGATTACTTTCAATGGCTTATTATCTAAAACCTCTGTTTTTTTTTCTGTTTTTGAACAGGCAAAACATATTAAAGCCAGCAAAAAAAGAACACTTGATCTCATCAATTTATTCGTATTATTTTTTGAACTTAGTTGTTGCATCTATATATCATTTAATTTCAAGTACCCCTGCTGCGATCATATCACTGTTTTCTTTTTGAAAATTCGCCATCTTCTTTAATTATCAGCAAATCATTAGTAAAAGGGCTTTTAACAGAAATGGTCCAACCAAAACTATGATTTTCCAATGTCGGTTTTAATTCAGTGCCTTCAACTGTAATGGCCGATGGACTAATGTCTTTTATAGATGTTACTTTCTGCTTGTTTGCTGCATGGTACTTTCTGTATGCGCGGTATAACTTAAACAATTCCCATTTTACTTTTTCATCCTTTGGAATGGTAAAATCAACCTGCGTTCCGGGTTCTTTGGAAGAAAAATACACATAACCCCAGTTTTCTGGTTCGTGCATATTAATAACACCTATGGGAGACCACACCCAATTATATTCTGGGAGGTGTTTACCATTAGGCCCTTTTTTTCTTTCGTATGTTCCATTGGTTAATTGATAGTCCCAGTTTACCCTAGAAAAATTAACGCGCCAAAAGGTATCTCGAGGCACCACATCTTGATGGTAGGATGTTTTGTAAACGCTCCAGGGAATAGCCATTTCCAAAGTCCATCCCTTATCCTTATCGTTCGGATTATTTAAGGTTCCATCAATGTGCACTGCCGATTTAAGTCCATTAATGTCCCAATCGTTTAAAACGACATTCCCTGCTCTGTATGGCTTTGTTAAAAACAGATCCCATACGGTATTTAAAGCATTTAATTCTAGCTCGTAATAGTTGTAACTATCACCATCGGGATCTACGAACACTTCAAAATCGTTATTATAAAAAATGATGGTATCGCGTTGTTTTAAAGTTGCCCACACATGGGGTTCTTCCATTTTTGCAAGTATGTAAAAATACGTTTCATCCCATAGCATTTTCACTTGGGTTTGATAGGTTGGTTTTACTATACCTTCGATATCAATAAAATCATTTGTCCAAGGTGCTTTCTTCCATGAGGCCTCATCTGCTTTACCATCTATTGCAATATCGCCTGAAGCTTTATGTGCCACATAAGTTTGTGGTACAATTTCCTTTTTTTCTTGTGCGAAAGTCACAAAAGAAAAACACCCGAGTAGTATTACTACAACCTTCAATCTTATATTCATCTCAAAAAATTACAAACTGTTTTCTTTTGTAAACTGAACCACTTCACTCAATTTACCAAAAGCTAAAGCCACCACTGTATCTGCTGCTCCATAGTAAACGGCCAGCTTATCCTCTTTTGCATCATGTAAAGCGGCACATGGAAACACCACATTTGGTACATCGCCAACCATTTCATAGGTTTTGGCAGGCCCTAACAAATAAGGCTGCGTTCTATATTTTACCTTATCGGGCGCATCGGTTTCAAGAATAGCAGCCCCCATAGCATACCTAAATCCATTACATGTATTAATAACTCCGTGATATAGCATAAGCCAACCCTCATCTGTAAGTATAGGTATTGGGCCAGCTCCTATCTTTGTACATTGCCATGCACTGTCTTCAAAAGGTGTTGCTTTCATCACACAACGATGTTCTCCCCAATACTTCATATCTGGGCTATAACTTATGTAAATATCTCCAAAAGGTGTATGTCCGTTATCACTGGGACGACTTAGCATCGCATATTTTCCATTGATTTTCTGTGGAAAGAGCACGCCGTTTCTGTTAAACGGTAAAAAAGCATTTTCACACTGAAAAAATTCTTTAAAATCAAAGGTATAAGCAATCCCAATGGTTGGTCCGTGATAGCCATTACACCAAGTAATCCAGTAGCGATCCTCGATAAAAACTACACGCGGATCGTATTTATAATCTGAATCGATCATTTGCGTATTACCAGCTTTCATAACAATCGGATCATGGTTGATATCCCAATCGATTCCATTTTTACTAAATCCGGCGAAAATATTCATCTGCACCGCCTTATTATCGCATCTAAAAACCCCCGCAAATCCATCTTCAAACGGTACGACCGCACTGTTAAAAATACTATTGGACGACGGTATAGCATATCGGTCTATAATAGGGTTCTCGCTATAACGCCACATCACGTCATTACAATTTTCCGGTCTGTCTTGCCACGGAATGGAATTCATCTTCATATTAATTTTTATATTTTTTTACTTTATCTAACCAAGTGAACTTCAGAATAGCAGAAGTTATCAGAAACACACATAATGCCACAAACATCTTAGGGTATTCTCTTACCATAAAATAGATAGGCAATAATATCATACTTGATTGCCATACGATACCTACAATACAATTTAACATATCACTTGTAAAATCTGTATTCTTAGTAATGTTAGCATCGTCTTTCTTCAAGGTATTGTATACTGGTTTCCACCAGCCCCAAGGCCTCACATTCGCATAAAAACTTTTTAACGTCTCCATATTGGTTGCTGGCGTTAGGAATGTCCCTAAAAAAGAGCCTAATAAAGACACTCCGAAGATAATAGGGAACATATAAATTGCTGGAATTTGAGCTAAGTCATACAACCAAGAGCCTACTTCAAAATTTGCTTTATTTTGATCTAGCAAAAACTGTAAAGTAGCTATAAACAATCCTGCTGTCATTCCCCAGAAATAGCCCCATCCGTTAAAGCGCCACCAAATCCATTTTAAAAAGTTAGCTGCCACGTAACCTCCATAAAGAGCACTGGTAATCCATAGTGTTAATGAATTTATCGATTCTGCAAAGAACCCCATAATAACTCCTACAATAACCACTGCAAATGATGCAAGGTGACTTGCTCTTATATAATGCTTGTTACTTGCCTCTGGCTTAAAATATTTTTTATAAATGTCGTTTACAATGTAGGCTGGTCCCGAATTGACAAAAGCTGAAAATGTAGACATAAAAGCCGCTAACAAACCTGCTAGTAACAAACCTTTAATACCAACAGGCACATGATTGTTAATGACTTTTGGTAAAATAATCTCTAAATCACCAAGATTAAGCGTACTTGACACAGCCATATCGGGAGCTATATAGGCCAGAGCCAAAACAACAATACCTCCTATAAGCAAATAACGGGGAATAAACAGAATTAAATTAGTAAAGCCACTCATATAAGCCGCTTCTTTTACCGACCGTGTCGATAAAATACGCTGCATATCATAACTTGGCGTAGGACCTGCAATACTTGCAAAAAAACCTTTAAAAAGTGACATTCCTATAAATGCCCCAAACATCTTGTAGCCTTGTGTATCGATTAGATCGTTAAAGGCCTTATACTTTCCTGACCAGGAACCTTCCAGTTCCCATCCAAAAAACACATTATTCCATTCTCTGGAAAGCACACTAGTTATTTCTACATCCGTAACGGTAACAAACGCATATACCGCTATTAGAAGGCCTGCCAAAACCATAATACCATATTGCAATACCTCTGTGGCCACTACCGAAAACATACCGCCTTTAATGGTATACAAAGTGGTTAAGAAAATAATAAGTAAAGCATAACTTTGATCGGAGGTTAACAATACGCCATCATTAAACAATAGCGTTAAATCCCAAGGCAAAATAATGGTCATAAACTTTCCAACGCCTTCAAAGAAATAGGCAATAAAACCTACGGAAGCAACAATTGCAAAAATAGCCACTATTAAGTGAGACGCCCTACCTGCCTTATCATCTCCAAAACGTGTTAGTATCCATTCGGAACCTGTCATTATATTGGATCGTCGTATCCAAGCCGCCAAAAAAATCATGATGAATACTTGATTCCAAATAGGCCACATCCACATAAACATAAAACTCTTTACTCCATACAGGAACAAGATCCCAACCATCCATGCTGTTCCAGAGACATCGAACATTCCGGAACCATTACTTAGTCCCAAATAGTACCACTTAATACTTTTACCTCCAAGAAAATAAGAATCTAAACCTTTTGAAGCTCGTTTAGATATCCAAATACCTACTCCCAAAGTTAAAACGATGTACAATACTATTATTAAAACGTCAATGATATTCATTTATATTATTTTATTTTCAATGCCTAAGCACAGTCCTGTTAAAAAATCCGACCAAAAGTAGATAAAAACCTACTTAACTCCCCAATTTTTATTTGGATTTGGTCCCATTACAAAATGAAGGACACCACCTTTTTCTATTGTTTTATGGGAAATGTTAGTTTGGTTAAATACTTCGCCGTTAAGTGTTGCAGATTGTATGTATATATTTTTATCTGAAACATTTTCCGATTCTATCACAAATGTTTTGTCTTCTGAAAGGCCAATGGTAGCTTTTTCAAAAATAGGGCTACCTATTTCATACGTGCCCGAAGCGGGATTTAATGGATACAAACCAACTGAACTCAGGACATACCATGCCGACATCTGTCCACAATCTTCGTTTCCACTTAAACCATTGGGTGTGGTATTATATTGCGTGTTTAAAATATGACGTACCCAGTATTGGGTTCGCCAAGGCTGATTTGCATGATTAAACAGGTATGTTATATGATGGCTTGGTTCATTACCATGTGCATATTGTCCAATCAAACCTGAGATATCTGCTGATATATTATCTCCTGTAATTTCGGAGCTTTCTGTAAAGAGTTGTTCCAAACGACTGGTAAACATGTCGTTACCACCATGTAAACTAATAAAGTCCTCAACAGCATGCGGTACAAACCAACTATGTTGCCAGGCATTCCCTTCGGTATAATCGGTTTGTTCTCTATGATTAGAGTGTTTAGGGTCAAAAGGTTCGTTCCACGACTTACCGTCTACAGATTTACCCCTCATAAATCCAGTTTTATCATCAAACAAATAACGGTAGGCTTTAGAACGGTTTAAAAAATATTCATAGTCTTCGGTTTTACCTAGCGCATTGGCCATTTGGGCAACACACCAGTCATCATAGGCATATTCTAAAGTAATTGTAACCGATTCATCTAATAAACTGTAAGGAATATACCCAAATTTCTTGTAGAGGTGCAGTCCACGTTCATCTTGCATCATGGTATTTTTCATCGCTTCAAAGGCCTTTTCCGCATCGAACCCTTTTATTCCTTTTATGTATGCTTCGGCAATTACCGGAATAGAATGGTAACCCGTCATTGTATTGGTTTCGTTGGCATAAAGCGTCCATACTGGCAAAATCTTTTTTGTTTCATAATAGGCCAACATAGAATTAATAATATCCGAAACTTTATTGGGTGCTAACAGGGTTAACAAAGGTTGTTCGGCTCTAAAAGTATCCCAGAGGGACAGTGTTGAATAGGCTGTATAATTAGTTGCTGTAACAATGCTGTCGTTTTCTTTTCTAAACTGTCCATTTTTATCACTGAATGTTACTGGAGCAAGTTGCGCATGGTACATAGCTGTATAAAACATTGTTTTCAATGAATCGACCGTACTTTCTACTTGTATTTTCCCTAAGGCATTTTGCCAAATATCCTCTGCTCCTGTTTTTATAGCTTCAAATTTAAAATCTCCTGTTTCTAAATTAGTCTTTGCGTTTTCAATACTTACGGAGGATAAAGCAACCTTTACTTGTAATTGATTGGTATTTCCTTTATCGAAAAACATCTGGATAGCTGTTTTGTTTCCATCGACTACAGTGCCTTGCAGCGCTTCTCCATCAGCAAATAAATTTTGACTTGTTATTGGTTTCGAAAATTTTGCTACAAAAAACACCTTTTGATTTGCGGCCCAACCCTTACTATAACGGTATCCACTTAATGTATAGGCATCTTCAACTTGCAATCCTGTTTCAAGAGGGTTATCCCAGTTAATAGCAAATCCCAGATCAACCACTACAGTCTGGTCATCACCTTCCTTGAAAGTGTATTTATGGTAAGCTGTTCGTTGGGCCGTTGTTAGCTCTACATTTATTTTATGATCTTCCAAAAACAATTGGTAATACCCAGGGATTGCTTTTTCATTGGAATGACTATAGTGGGATTTGTAACTTATACTATCTCGTGATTTTGGTCTTTTGGCTAAATCGACTGTCTTATTAACTGGCATGAATAAAATATCGGCAAGGTCACCAATACCTGTACCACTCAAGCTTAAATGACTAAAGCCAGCAACAATAGAATCGGAATAGTGGTAGCCCGAACACCAATCCCAAGAACTTATGCCATTTACGGGACTCACCTGCAACATTCCAAAAGGTACTGTTGCTCCTGGATAAGTGTGCCCATGTCCGCCAGTCCCAATAAAAGGATCTACATGTGTTGTTAGTTTTAGTTTATTTGGCTTTTCTTTTTCACTATCCTTACCACATCCTAAAGCAAATACCACCAGTAAAAAAAATAAGTAAATGTTCTTCATAAAATTCAGTCTGCTATTTAACAACATAAAAATTCATAATTTTAGCCTGAAATAAAATAAATTTAGACGGGCGACGCCTTAACTAAGCTAAACACCAAAAAAAATAAATATTTAGGCCATGAACTTTAACACTAATCGATCTTATCGTGTTTCCTTAAAGCACCATGTAATATTTTGGTTGATTTATTTTTTATTTAACACATTCCGTTGGGGAAGCTTTTTTAACGATTTCCCTTATGCTCTCAAAACAGGTCTTTTTGGGTTTCCGATTCATATGATCTTGTGCTATTTCAATATTTACTTCTTAATGCCAAAGTTTGTTTACAAAAAGAAATACATCCCATATATTATCTTCATTTTGTCGACCATTTTTATAATGGTAATAATTAAATTCAATCTCACCTATTATTTGGTTAGTACCAATGTATGGCCTGAAGGCCCTGTAATAACAGAAAGCTTAACATTAAACTATACAATAGACATGATGATTGGTGAGCTTTACGTTGTTACATTTGTTACAGCTATCAAAATGACTTTAGATTTCCTGGAGGAACATAAGCGTGTGGCCGATCTTGAAAAAGCACAACTAGAAACCGAATTATTGTTCTTAAAGAGCCAGATATCTCCCCACTTTTTTTTCAATACCCTAAACAACATCAACTCCTTAGCACTCGAAAAGTCGAACAAAACCTCAAAGATTATCCTTAAACTCTCTGAGTTGATGCGCTACTTACTCTATGAGACAAAGCATAAACGCCAGACCTTAGCCAATGAAATATTGTGCATTCAAAACTATATAGATCTGGAAAAGGTAAGACACGATGAACAACTAGAAGTAAACATGTCAATATCCGGATCTATCCAAGATAAAGTTATTGCCCCCATTTTACTACTCTCTTTTATAGAAAATGCTTTTAAACATGGGGTTAATAAAAACATAGGAAATGTTAAAATTGACATTGACTTTACTATTAAGGAAGATTTTCTTTATTTTACAATATCTAACCCTATGCCGTCTAACACCAAACACAAAAAACGCTTTAATAAAACTGGTGGCATTGGCTTAGAAAATGTAAAAAAACGACTGGCCTTGGGTTATAACCGTAACGATTACAAATTAACAATTAAGAGTGACAAAGAACTATTTGTTGTAAAGTTAAAAATTAAGGTAGCTTAATTTATACTCTCTATTCAAACAACAGGTAGATTATTAAATAGATTGACAATTAGTTTTGTCAACAAAAACCTTACAGATGAAGATAAAATGCTTGATTATAGATGATGAACCATTAGCTATTAATGTTGTGAAAAATTATCTGCAACAAATTGAAGATGCAGATCTAGTAGACACTTTTGGCAATGCTATTGACGCCTTAAATTTTTTAAAACACAATACCGTAGATGTTATTTTTTTAGATATAAATATGCCCGTTTTAGACGGACTGAACTTTATAAAAAGTTTAGAAAACCCACCACTTATAATCATTACAACGGCGTATTCGGATTTTGCTGTTGAAACCTACGAACTCGATGCGCTTGATTATCTTATAAAGCCTATCGAATTCCCCAGGTTTATGAAAGCCATTAACAAAATTTACAGAAGGCTGGACATTAATAAGGCCTCAACAAACAGGGAAAAACAGCGCCCTTATCTTTTTATCAAAATTGATAAGAAAAAAATGAAAAAGGTCTTTTTAGACGAAATTTTAATTATTGAAAGCTTAAAAGATTACCTAAAAATAAGCACTACATCAGGAAAATATATCATTCACAGCACCTTGTCTGATTTCACCAATCTTTTACCTTCTAAGGATTTTATTCGTATTCACCGCTCCTACACCATAGCCATTAATAAAATTGATGCTATTGAAGGCAACAGTATTGAAATAGACGGCATTAAATACGTTATAGGCAGGTCGTATCTAGAAACGGTTAAAGAACAGATTTTAAACTCCTCGTTATAGTAAAGTTATAGTAAACTACCTCGGCGCATTTAAATATCGATCGTCAAGTAAAATTACTTTAGGCTTATTGACCTAATAACATTTCGGGCGTGGCAACAGTTCGAAAGCCAACATGTTCTGCAGAAGAATCCATACTTGTTCCCATTCGAGCTGACGCCCTATAACTGGCGCAATACGAGTCGCTACACAAAAAGGAACCTCCTTTAATTACCTTTTCCTCTATATACGGATTGTTGGGATTATAGGCCTTATCGGCTCCTTTAGGGTTATTAGCTGTTATATTTTTTCCTGCCAAGGTTTTATAATAGTTCAAGTTATACCAATCGGTAGTGAATTCCCAGACATTGCCCGCCATATCGTAAAGACCAAATCCGTTTGGCGGATATGTTTTTACGGGAGCCGCTCTTTCATACCCATCTTCTAAAGTATTGTTTACAGGAAATTCACCTTCCCAACTATTGGCCATTTTGGATAATTTACTCCTGTCGTCTCCCCAGAAAAATGCTGTATTTTCCTTTTTACCTCTAGCCGCATATTCCCATTCTGCCTCAGTTGGCAATCGCCTTCCTGCCCACTTACAATAGGCCTGAGCATCTTCATAGGCCACATGAACAACTGGATAATCACCCTTTCCCTCAATAGTGCTTTCCGGCCCAACAGGATGCTTCCAATTCGTTCCTATTGACCATTGCCACCACTGTGAAAAATCGTATAAATTAGGCACCGAAGACTTTGTTTTTTTAAACAGTAACGATCCTGGTTTTAATATACTATCGTGGGGTTTAGGGGTGCCGTCGGGAATTTGCTTTTTTATCTCCTCCCAATCAATTTCCCGCTCCGCTACCGTAATATACCCCGTAGCTTCAACAAACTTCGAAAATTGAGCATTGGTAACCTCTGTAATATCCATAAAAAACCCATCAACTTGAACAGGGTGCTGCGGTTTTTCATGAGCCATAGCCATTTGATCCTGAGGAACAGCACCTTGCAAAAAAGTTCCCGATGGGATCCAAACCATCCCTTCTGGAGGATTATTAACAATACTGTTTTCAACCTTTACAACGTCATTTTCTACTAAATCAGCACCACTTTCTGGTTTTCGTTTCTTACATCCAAAAATAACCAGTAGTCCAAAACAACAAACCATAACAACCAATCGACCCTTCATCTAATATTTATTTATTTGACAAACAACAAATATATAAAAACTGGTTTTGTAACTTTTGTAAAGATTCAAAACGAGAACCAAACCCATAAAGTGGTTTTTACCTGTTTAGCACTAACTCTCCAAAAAAGTACGGGACAACACAGAAGCAACTGAAACCACAGACCAAAAAAGCAATACAAAACCTACCAATCTTTACAGATTATTATAACTTAAACCTTTCCCTAAAAAAAACAATTTAACACACACCTAAACTTCTCACTTTCAATACTTAAAAAACAATCATTTTCTTATTTTTGAGATCATCAATTAAACAATATTTAACTAACTTCAAGTAGGTTATTAAAAAAATTTCTTGATTTTTTTAATAAATTTATGTTAAATTTGACTATCTTCAAATCTAAATTTTACTAAACTAAACTAACTAAAAAACTTCTCATTGAGTAGCGTTGCAAACATAAATAGTGAGGATTTTATCAATTCTATTAATGAAGGAGATGTTGCTGCTTTTGAAATCCTATTCAACTTATACCAGTCAAAATTACTGTATCTGGCTACTAAATACATATCTAGTAGAGAAGATGCTGAAGAAATAATACAAAATGTATTTATTAAGATATGGTCTAAAAAGAATATTCAATCTAATTTAAACGGCTACATCTACACATTAACCAAAAATGCTTGTCTGGACTATTTAAGAACCAAAAAGCAACTATTAAACATAGAAAACAATTTACTTCAATTAGAAGCCTCCATAAACTACAATGCACTTTCTGATGATGCCGCTTCATTGGTTCTGGAACGGGAGTTAAACGAAGCCGTTTTAAGATCCATTAACTTACTTCCCGAAAAATGCAAGGACGTTTTTATTAAAAGCAGAATCGAGGGGCTTAAGCACAAAGAAATTTCGGGAAAAATGAATATTTCCACAAAAACAGTTGAAAACCATTTAACGAAAGCACTTAAACATTTGAGGGCTTCCCTTCGTGAATTCTTCCCCCTTTTTTAACACATTTAACCTATTTTATAATAAATATTACATTTTGACTAGGGGATACCCCTAACCAATTTCGTCATAATAATAAGACGTCATATAAGGATGAATAAGAAACAACTTGTTAGGTACATAAAAAATGACATGGATGCTATCGAAAAACGAAAAACGATAGAATGGATTAGAAAGCATCCCGATAACCATAAAAAGTTTAATATGGTTAAAGCGCAATATATCGTTTCTACATTTAAGGATATCCCTAATAACCCCGATAGCAATAGCTTCTTTTTTGAAAGATTTAAAAACAGCATAAAAAAAAGAAAACCAAAGCGGCTTTTCCTCTACGCATGTGCTTCTGTGATAATAATGCTTTCAGTGCTATGGAATCAAGGTAGTTTTGAAAACAGTACAGAAACCATTGTAGAAACACCACAACAAATAAACAGTGCTCATTCTGACGGCAGTGTGCATTTTACAACGAAAAGAGGAGACAGAAAAGAGATTTATCTCCCTGATGGTTCTAAAATAGTATTAAATGCAGAAAGCCAATTGATCTATCCAAAAGAGTTTAACGATAGCCTAAGAGAAGTTACACTTATAGGAGAAGCTTTTTTTGACATCAAAAGAAATATTTACAAGCCTTTTATTGTTAACTCCAACAATCTTAAAATAAAGGTTCTGGGCACATCCTTTAATGTAAAATCCTATGATGGTGACAAAAAAATAGAAACAACACTTGTTACAGGAAAAGTAGAGTTAATAAAAGACGAAGAGACTCCAATCGTATTGGCCCCTTCCCAAAAAGCTGTATTCTACAAAAAAGAAAATAAGTTAGAAATAGAAAAAGTTTACTCGCATGATGTTGTTGCCTGGAAAGATGGCCGACTTATTTTTAACAAAACCCCCCTTCAAGATGTTGTTGTTGACTTAGAAAGAAAATATAACGTTAAAATTAATATTAATTCACAAAAACTATTAGACTATGAGTATACAGGTACATTTGACAATTTAAGCATTAACGAAGTACTTAAAGTGCTAACTATTTCCTCGCCTATTAAGTACGCAATTGAAAACAAGGAAATAAAGCTCTGGGATGATATAAAATAAAGAAAGAGAATGCCTCCACATTCTCTTTCAAGTTCAAATCAAAAATTATCACTCCGGAAAGTAATAACCCTCTAAAATCAAACAAAATTATGAAAAAAAATCTTTTACGGATTATGAAAATTTACATGCTCTTACTTTTTGTTACCATGGCAAGGCTTTTTGCAGTCGATGCCAATGGACAAAATGTAACAATTGATGTGAAAAACATTGAACTTGAAAAAGTTTTTTCTGAAATAGAAACGAAGACCAATTTCAATTTCTTTTACAACAACAGTTTAATTGATGTTACAAAAAAAGTGTCTTTAGAAGCAAAAGATCAAGAGCTTACACAAGTTCTTAACAACTTGTTTAAAACCACCGACATAGATTACAGGTTCCTAAAGGATCAAATCATCCTATTTCCCAAAGATAATACCGCTATTATAAAAGTGATTGACAATCTTATTAATAGCGAGAAATCCCAAGAGGAAATAAAAGCGTTTTTTAAAAATGTGCTTCAACAGGACATAACAGGAACCGTTACAGACGAAAATGGAGCCCCCGTTCCTGGAGTAAACATAATTATTCAAGGTACAACCACCGGGGCACAAACAGATTTTGATGGTAATTATACCATTCAAGCCACAAAAGGAGATGTTCTGGTATTTTCGTTTATAGGCATGAAATCCATTAGCGTAACAGTAGGAGACACCAACTCCATTGATGTGGTTATGGTAGAAGATGCCGAAAGCCTAGACGAAGTCGTTGTGACTGCCTTGGGCATCAAAAGAGAAGAAAAAACACTGTCCTATGCGCAACAAACCGTTAAAGGTGATGACCTTACAGGATCAAGAGATGTTAACTTTGTTAGCAGCTTATCAGGTAGAGCGGCTGGTGTAGAAATCAGGAAAAGTAGTTCTGGCCCTGGAGGATCTACCAAGATTCAAATAAGGGGTAGCAAATCTTTAAGTGGCGATAGCTCCCCGTTATTTGTAATCGATGGTATCCCAATGGTTAATAATAAGGGGAATCAACCAGGTGTTTGGGATGGAGTCGACCAAGGGGATGGTTTATCTCAGTTAAACCCAGACGATATAGAAAGCATGAGTATATTAAAAGGTGCCAACGCAGCTATATTATATGGTAGTCAAGGTGCTAATGGTGTGGTCGTAATCACTACCAAAAGCGGGAAGGAAGGAGCTACTGTTGTTAAAGTAAATTCTGGAATCACTTTTGAAAGTATTATTGAAACGCCTGAATTACAATTCAGATATGGCAGTGAAGGTGGAACCAAAGAAAGCTGGTCGTATACACGGGGTGATTACGACAGCAATTATGTAGACGATTATTTTGAAACGGGAGCCAACTATTTCAACTCGGTTTCTGTTAGTGGTGGCAATGCAAAAACACAGGCGTATTTCTCTTACGCAAACACTTCTGCTACAGGCGTTTCTCCAATGAATAAATATGTAAAAAACAATTTATCCTTTAAGCAATCTACCAAGTTTTTCAATGATAAAGTTAAAGTGACCTCAAATGTCGTTTTAGCGAAAGAGAAAACTAATGATCGTAACAGAGCAGGTTATTATAACAACCCTCTTACTGGCCTATATTGGTTCCCAAGAGACAGAGATTTTGCAGATTATAAAACCAATTACAGCGTATTTAATGCCACTAGAAACACCAATGAAATGAATTGGTTTATTGCAGATCACTTACAATCTAACCCTTATTGGCTACTAAATGAAGAGTCTCAAGTAGATCGAACCAATAGAGCCATTACAAGTTTAAATATAGAATGGGACATAAATGAGCAATTTAAATTTCAGGTTAGAGGAAATTACGATTATGCCGTAAAAGAGTTTGAAACAAAACGAAATTCAGGTGGTAATACTACCACAGTAGCCGCCAACGGTAATTGGATTTATGAAAAATTTGATGATACTAGCACGTATTTTGATGCTATCCTAACCTACAACAATAACTTCGGAGACTTTTCAATTACGGCTTTAGCGGGAGGCACTAACCAACGAACAGTGTTTGGAAAGGGTGTTGAGGTAATACCTGGGGCTGCACAAGATCAATTAATATACGCTAACGAATTTTATTTTGATAATCTACAACCAACCATTCAGGTTCGCTCTACTCTAAACAGTAGGGTAGAAAAACAATCTTTATTTGCTAACACAACTATAGGTTACAAAGAAATGGTATTTGTAGATTTAGCTGGTAGAAATGACTGGGCTTCCACATTATCGTTAACAGGCAACGACTCCTACTTTTATTGGTCTACGGGTCTTACGGCCATTTTAACGGAAATGTTTGAAATGCCAGATTTTATCAGTTTTGCTAAAATTAGAGGATCAGTTGCGGAAATTGGTAATGAAGTGCCCTATAACAGGATCTTCCCAAGACATACTATCAACGCCGATGGATCAGTTAACTTTAATACCGTTAAACCTTTTACAGATGCAAAGCCTGAGATTATTACTACCTCTGAACTTGGTTTAGATTGGCGTTTTTTTAATAATAGATTGGGTATTGATTTCACCTATTATAATATTACTAGTAAAGATCAATTTATAGAAGTTAATCAGCCCATTGAAGATTATACATCCTTTTTTGTAAATGCTGGTGAGATTACCAATAAAGGGGTGGAAATAACACTTTCTGGAAAACCCATTGTAACCGACGATTTTACATGGTCTACAGCGTTCAACTTTTCCAAAAACACAAATGAGATTGTAGCATTGCATCCAGATACACAATCCATAGGCCAAGGTGGTTCAGAAGGTATCCGTATAAACCTAGTAGAAGGTGGTTCCGTAAGTGATATTTATGCGTTCAAATTCCAAAGAGACGAACAAGGTCGTATCATATTGGATGATAGTGACGGAAGACCTCTAAAAACCTCAAGCAGAGAATTAATAGGAAATGCAGAGCCAGACTTCATTTTAGGTTGGAATAATACTCTAAATTATAAAGATTTTTCATTGAACATGCAGATCAACGGGAAATTTGGTGGTTACACGGTGAGTCAAACAGAAGCTTTATTAGATGGCTATGGAGTATCAGAACGTTCAGCCGTTGCTAGAGATCGAGGTTATGAAATTATTAATGCAGTACAAAACGGACAATCTGTAACACAAATAGACCCCTTTACTTATTATGATGCCATTGGTGGTAGAAATGGTATTGATGAAACGCATATTTATAACAGAACAAATGTTAGGCTTTCGCAATTATCGCTTTCGTATAATATTAATGTAGATAAATTCGATTGGCTTAAAAATGCATCACTTTCTTTTATAGGTAACAATTTATTCTATTTATACAAGGATGCGCCTTATGACCCTGAATTATCGCAAAGCACGAGTCTATTTGATGCGGGTATAGATAATTTTAATTTACCATCAGCTAGGACTTACGGTCTAAACTTGAGTTTAACATTTTAAATAAGTAAGACATGAAGAAAATAATATATATATTTTTAGCGGCACTTTTACTAAATATAAGTGCTTGTACGGATAATTTTGAAGGCTTAAATGAAAACCCTTATCAAATTACCGATGAGTCATTAAAACAGGATTTTAATAATGTAGGCGCTTTTTATCCACCTATGCTCAAGAACTTATTTGGCCATCAAATTGAGCATAACCTAGCCCACGATTCTTGGGTAAGACACTTGGCAACACCAACACCATTTGTAGGTGGTATAAATAATACTACCTATTACATTCGATGGAATACGTATTGGGATAGAATCTACGGAGAAATCATGTCTCCTTCTAGTCAAGTAATGAAAGTAGCCGAATCAGAAGGATATCCAGTTTTTGTTGAATGGGCAAAGCTTATACGAATTTTAGGAATGCATCGCTTAACTGCCTATCACGGACCGGTAATCTTTACTAAGTTTGGACAAGAACCAGCTTTATATGACTCTGAGCCTACATTATATAATGCCTTTTTCACCCAATTGGATGAAATCCAAGCGGTTTTTAATGCCAATATGGACTATACTGGTTTAGCTAAATTTGATGCGAGCTATAAGGGTAATATTGCTCAATGGAATAAATTGGTTAATAGTTTAAGACTAAGGTTAGCAATACGTCTTTCTAAAGTAGATCCTGCTTTGGCGAAAGCCCAGGGAGAAAAAGCTATGAGTGAACCAGGTGGATTGATTGAAACTAATGGTGATAATTTCATGGTCTCTCTATATGGTGATGTTTTCCCTCCAGTTACCATTAGTTTTGGCTGGGGAGATACCCGCATGAGTGCAACTATGGAATCCATTTTGATTGGTTATGACGACCCAAGAATTTCAAAGTTCTTTGATCCAGCCACCGATGCTTCTTTATACCCAGATCACCCAAATTACCCTTATAAAGGGATTAGAAACGGTGCGCTTCTAGTAGCAAAAGGGGATCGTTTAGACTACTCTAATATTAGTTCAGATTTTAAAGAAGTTACTAATAGACGTTTTTTTACTGCAGCTGAAGTACAATTTTTAAAAGCAGAAGCTGCGCTAAGGGGCTGGGCTGGAACCGATACAGCTCAAGAACATTATGAAGCTGGTGTTAACCTTTCATTTGAAGACTGGGGAGCAGGAGGTGCTGCAACTTACCTAGCAAACAATACTGGAACGCCAATAGATTATGACGACCCAAAAGCGAGTGGTGACATTAATGATTTTGTAAGCCGGATCACCGCTACTGTAGCTTGGGATGATACAGCAGATAATGAAGCCAAATTGGAAAAAATCATTACTCAAAAATGGATTGATGGTTATACAAATTCCATCGAAGCGTGGGTAGATCATCGCCGTACTGGATATCCGAAATTACCCTATAACTATAAAAATGACAGTAATGCTGACTGGGGTGTGATTCCCGCCGATGATTTCTTAAGAAGGCTCGTTTTTGTTAATAGTCAAAGAGAAAACAATGCAGCAGCCGTAGCTGAGGCAACTGGATTTCTTGGAGGACCAGACGAAATAGGCACAAGACTTTGGTGGGACACTGGAGGTCCTAATTTTTAAGTTTAATCATATAGTTAAAAGAGTTGTCGTTAATTCTAAGGACAACTCTTTTTTTATAATTTATCAGCAACTATAATGCATAAAAGATTTAAACAAATTACGCTTATTTTAATAGCTTCAATTCTATTATTTACCAACTGTAACAGTAATTCTGATAGTATCCCAGACGATCATGACACATTGTTTACCATGATACCTGATTCGTATTCAAACCTAAGGTTTGAAAATAAGGTTAGACAGACTAAAGAGAATAATCATATGATCAATTCTCAGTTTATAAGCGGTGGTGGTGTTGCTATTGGAGATATAAACAATGACGGCTTACAGGATATCTTTTTTACAGGGAACCAGGTTCAAGACAAACTGTTTTTAAATAAAGGAGACCTACAATTTAAAGATATTTCAAAAAAAGCAGGCATTGGTTTGGATGAAACTTGGTCTACAGGCGTTACTTTTGTTGATATAGACAACGATGGTGATCAGGATATTTATGTTTGCCGTTTTGTATATCTGGAAAATGACAAAAGTGCTAATCTATTATACATTAATAATGGTGACCTGACATTTACAGAACAAGCAGAAGCCTTTGGACTAGCTGACAAAGGGTTTTCCATACAAGCAACCTTTTTTGATTTTGATAACGATGGTCTTCTGGATGTATATATCGTCAATCAGCCACCGAGCATTCCAAACATTGGAAATAAACTGAACCAATCGCAATTTTCAGATATTTTATTCAGTGACCGGCTATACAAAAATATGGGAAATGGAAAATTTAAAGATCATACAATTGCTAGTAATATTAGAAACTTTGGTTTTGGTTTAGCTGCAACTACGGGGGATTTCAATAATGACGGCTGGCAAGACATTTATGTTTCTAACGATTTTGATGTTGCCGACCATCTATACATCAATCAAAAAAACGGTACGTTTAAAGACAAACTCGATAAATCCATTAAGCATATTTCAAATTTTAGTATGGGAAATGATGTTGCCGATTATGATAACGATGGTAATCTGGATATAATGGTTGTCGATATGGTAGCTGAAGATCATAAACGGATTAAAACCAATATGGGAGGCATGGCTCCTGAAATATTTTGGGACATTGTTAATAAAGGTGGGCATTATCAATATATGTTCAATACCCTTCAAAGAAATAATGGTAATGGCTCTTTTAGTGACTTAGGACAGTTAGCAGGTGTTACCAATACCGATTGGAGCTGGGCACCTCTGTTTGCCGATTTTGACAATGACGGCTTTAAAGATCTTTTTGTTACCAATGGCATTATAAGCAACAACCGTAATAGTGATTTGACTCTAAAATATGAAAAAAAAATAGACAGTATAAATAATGTTGCCAGGCAAAAAGGTCTAAATCCAAGCACAATGATAAACATAATGGATTTTGTTGATCTAGCTCCTACAGACAAACTTCCAAATTATATATTTAAAAATAATGGCGATTTAACCTTTAGCAACAAAGTAGAAGCATGGGGAATGGAAACCCCTACACTGTCTAACGGCGCAGCCTATGCCGACTTTGATATCGATGGAGATATTGACCTTATTATCAATAACATAAATGATAATGTTTTACTTTACAGGAACAACATCCGTGATAAAAATTCAGGGAATTATTTGAGGTTTCAACTTAATTCTAACAAAAACGAACCAATTTACGGCACTAAAATATCATTATTCCAAAATGACTCTTTAACACAAACTTTCCAAATAACAAATGCTAGAGGCTATATGTCGAAATGTGAAGATATAGCGCACTTTGGAATAGGGAATCAAAATAATGTCGACAAAGTGGTAATTCAGTGGCCAAATGGTACTAAAAAAATATTGAATAATTTGGCTGCCAACCAACTTTATGAAGTTTCAATGGACAATTCTGAAACAAAAACCAATAACAATGATGAGGTAAAAACTAAACTATTTGAGGAAGTCACCGCCTCCTTAAACCTTGCTCAAGTGCGGCATATTGAAAACAATTACAATGATTATAAGTATGAAGTTTTATTACCCCATAAAATGTCTCAGTTTGGCCCTGCCATAGCGGTAGGTGATGTAAATGGAGACCAAAAAGAAGATTTCTTTTTAGGGGGGGCTGCTGGATTTCCCGGAAAGCTCTTTATTCAAAACAACAAGGGAACTTTCGATGAAATTGCAGAGGGGGCATGGACACAAGATCAGGAAAGTGAAGATATGGGCTTAACCTTTGTTGATATAGATAACGATAACGATCTCGACTTATATGTGGTTAGTGGAGGTAATGAGTTTAACATAGGAGCACCTCAGTTACAAGATCGATTGTACTTAAACAATGGTAAAGGTAAATTCTCTAAAAGCCAAGGAAAACTGCCTAAAGACCATACCAGCGGATCGTGTGTGATTCCTTACGATTTTGACAAGGACGGGGATATGGATCTCTTTGTTGGCGGCCGATTAACACCTCGTAAATATCCACTCCCTACCACGAGCTGTATTTTGGAAAACAAAGGCGGAAACTATGTTAATGTGACAAATGAAAAAATGCCAGAATTGAAAAATCTGGGGTTGGTCACTTCGGCCGATTGGGGCGATTTCAACAAAGATGGTTTGGAAGATCTTGTCGTTGTGGGCGAATGGATGCCTGTAACTTTCTTTTATCAAACAAAAGAGGGTAAATTTGAAAAACAAGCAATACCCGATAGTGAAGGCTGGTATTACAGTGTAAAAGTATCCGACATGGACAATGATGGGGACAAGGATTTAATTGTTGGGAATCTGGGATTAAATTATAAATACAAAGCCTCTAAAAAAGAACCCTTTGAAGTGTATAGTTATGACTTTGATAATAATGGCAGTCTTGACATTGTATTAAGCTATTACGAGCACGGTGTCGCATTCCCGGTTAGAGGAAAAAGTTGCTCCACACAACAAATACCGTCACTAAAGGAAAAATTTCCTACCTATGAGGAATTTGGCAATTCGGACTTAGGGGGAATTTATGGCGCATCACTCAACGATGCCTTAAACTTAAAGGCTAAGACCTTTGCATCGGCCTATATCGAAAATCAAGGCAATGGCACATTTAATGTAAAAGCATTGCCCAATCTGGCACAAGTTTCGTCAATCAATAGTATTTTAATAAACGATTATGACTCAGATGGCAATAAAGATATTCTTATTACAGGAAACCTCTTCACCTCTGAGATTGAAACACCCAGAAATGATGCTGGCACGGGACTCCTTTTAAAAGGTAACGAATCTGGTGAATTTTCTCCTGTATCGATTGAAGAAAGTGGTTTCTTTACCCCTGGAGATGCAAAACAAATGAAAACTATTAAAGTAGGAGACAAACAAATTATCTTGGTTGCCAATAACAATGATTACTTACAGGCAATAGAATACAAGTCTCTTTCAAACTAACACCAAAACAAATGCAGTTCTAATTACTATTTAAAACATGGCTTTCCATGCTTCATAGTTTTGATTCGCTTTTCTATAAGTATCAAGATTTGTCATAGCTCATTTCAAATGAAACGAACATTAATAAATTTTAAGCATTTTTTCACAAAAGGGAATGTTTAAAATTTTTAATGTGAGAGCGGAGCGATTGCACACGTTCTCAATTTTATAATTGACATATAATCAGGCAATTAAATAAAATTTAAACGTGTAAAAAAATTCATGTACTTTTGCATAAATTAAAAACATCCGTTTATGATTTATTCAATGACAGGTTATGGAAAATCTGTTTTACAACTACCCACAAAAAAAATAACGATAGAGTTAAAATCCCTTAACAGCAAAAATCTGGATGTAAATGCCAGAATGCCTTCCATTTATAGAGAAAAAGAACTTGTTATTAGAAAATTACTTGCTGATGAACTAGTACGTGGCAAAATAGATTTTTCTATTTATGTGGAAGCAACAGCCGAGGACACATCGACACAAATTAATACGCCTGTTGTAAAACAGTATATTGAGCAATTAAGAAATGTTGTAAATGGAGACGAAATAGAACTTCTCAAAATGGCTGTTCGGTTTCCAGATGCTCTAAATACGGTTAGAGAGGAAATTGATGAAGGTGAATGGCAAACCATTGAAACAGAAATAAAAGCAGCTATAGCTCAATTAAACACTTACAGACTTGATGAAGGCAAAGTTCTCGAGATCGATTTTAACAACCGCATTACCATAATTGGCAATTTACTTGAGCAAGTTATAGCAATGGATCCAGAACGGATTGAAGGCGTTCGCGAACGCTTACTTAAGGGTGTTGAAGAACTAAAGGAAAAATATGACGAAAATCGTTTTGAACAAGAATTGGTCTATTATATAGAAAAGTTTGACATTACCGAAGAAAAAGTCCGTTTAAAAAACCATTTAAACTACTTTACCGAAAGTATTAATTCAGAAGATTCCAACGGAAAAAAACTAGGTTTTATTAGTCAAGAAATTGGACGTGAAATTAACACGATTGGCTCTAAAAGTAATTACGCCCCAATGCAACAATTAGTAGTGCAAATGAAAGACGAGCTGGAAAAAATTAAGGAACAGTTACTTAACGTACTATAATTACTATTTACCATAAATTAAAAACAATCGTGACAAAAAACAATTCAAAAGAAGGTAAACTTATTGTCTTTTCCGCTCCTTCCGGTTCAGGGAAAACAACCATTGTAAGGCATTTGCTAGGTGTTGACAATTTAAATTTGGAATTTTCAATTTCTGCAACTTCTAGAGCTAAACGTGGAACCGAGGAAGACGGCAAAGATTATTATTTTTTATCGGCCGATGCCTTTAAAGACAAAATAAAGCACGGTGAATTTTTGGAATGGGAAGAAGTATACCGTGATAATTTTTACGGCACCTTAAAATCGGAAGTAGAACGCATTTGGGCTAAGGGAAAGCACGTTATTTTTGATATTGATGTTTCGGGCGGCTTACGTATTAAACGCAAGTTCCCTGAGAAAACTTTAGCTGTTTTTGTTAAACCTCCTAGTATAGACGAATTAAAAATAAGATTAAAAAAGCGAAAAACCGAAACTGAGGATAAAATAAATATGCGTGTTGCAAAGGCATCTGCCGAATTAGCAACAGCCCCCTTATTTGATGTAATTATAGAAAATGACGACCTACAAAAAGCATTTAACGATGCCGAAAATATAGTAGGCGACTTTGTAAATTCATAAACGGTTTACCATGCAAATAGGATTGTTTTTTGGTTCTTTTAATCCTGTACATATAGGCCATCTTATTATTGCTAATCATATTGTTGAATACAGTAATCTAGATCAAGTATGGTTTGTAGTTACACCTCACAACCCTTTTAAAAAGAAAAGTACTTTACTGGATAATTACCAGCGTTTGGAAATGGTTTATCGCGCTACCAAAGATCATCCTAAACTCAAGCCAAGTGATATCGAATTCAACTTACTACAACCAAACTATACAATTAATACACTTACTTATTTACAGGAAAAACACCCTGAACATACATTTTCCTTAATTATGGGACAGGATAACTTAAAAAGCTTTCATAAATGGAAAAACTACGAACTCATCCTAAACAATCACCACATCTACGTTTATCCTCGAATTACTCAAGACAACATAAATACAGCTTCAATTACGCATAAAAACATTATTCCTATAGATGCTCCCATTATCGAATTATCTTCGTCTTTTATTCGAAAGGCCGTTAAAGCTGGAAAAAATGTAAGTCCTATGCTACCAAAAGCGGTATGGGACTATTTGGATGAGACCAATTTTTATAAATGATAAAGCTAATTTACCATAAAAAGAAACCACCTAAGAAAAATTCCTTAAGCAGTTTCATAACTAAATAACCAACCAAATATTATTGCCGAGTATTCTCTCGTGGGTTTTCCACTTTATCCTTTCTATGCTTACGCATCTTATCTGTAGTAGTCGTCACACCTTTAGCATTTGTTTTCTTTAAATACTGTATGTATCCCCTTCCAACAAATTCATATACCGTCTCCGAAGCTGGATGGAACAACTCTATCTTTCCATCATTTATAACGCTTAATTCAAAGTATTCATTGTCGAAGGAATCATAATCTAATGTTAAAGTTTTTAAGTACATATCTCCGGTAACATCCCCAACTCCATAAACACCTGTGTAATTCCAATACAACAGATCTACGGGCGTTCCGTTTTCACTTTGAGAACTTCGGAAAGTTGAATCGTCCCCACCTGCTAAAAATTGCAAGAACATTTCATTATCAAATTCGTTTATAGCACCGTATTCACTCGTATATGTTTTTTCCCATGCTTCGTATTCCTGTAAGAAATAATGAATATTATCATAGAACACAAAATCGTAATCAAAAGTACTACGCTGATAGCCTTCTAAAAAGTAAGATGTATCGTTATTAGGATTATAAAGTTCTATCGTGTTATTATCAATTTGAAACACATCAAAAGTTTCAAAGCCATCGATATCATGATTTACATCCAATATCATATCATAAGCATCGTAATCGGCCACTGCAATACCAAAACCATTTCCGGTGGATCCTAACCCTACAATATTATTGTTTGCATATAGTGTCCCATTCCTAAATGAAACGGTAAAGGCCTTTTGTAAAAATGGGGTTTCACCATAACCTATGGTCTTATTAATATCGACGTACCATAATTCATAAGAACGCAATAATTGGTTTATTGAAATTGTTGGTTCTTCATAATCATCTACGACTACCTCTGTATAACACGAAGTGAACAACACCGCTATCAAAGAAAAGCTTAAAAGTAATTTTACTGGCTTCATAATCATCCTGTTTTAAAGTTCATGTTTCAAGGAATTCAAAACGCGTGCCAAAAAAAAGGAAGCAATAGCTTTATGTTTAAAATGAGGTGAATATTTTTATGTACTTTTGATACTTCAATGATTTATTATTTAGTATGAGTAACCATTTAAAGTATGCTGTTTTTGGAGCTGGTAGCTGGGCAACCGCTATTGTAAAAATGCTTTGCGAAAACTTAGATGAAGTAGGTTGGTATATGAGGAGTGTTTACACTAAGGAACATCTATTAAAAGAACAGCACAATCCTAATTATTTAAGCTCTGTTGAATTCCATTTAAACCAATTAAAGCTTAGTAACGACATTAATGAGATGGCAGCTTATGCCGACGTTTTAATTTTTGTAATCCCGTCTGCCTTTATTCATAGTGAATTAGAAAAGTTAACCGTAGACATATCGGATAAAACTATTGTATCGGCAGTAAAAGGTATTATGCCTGAAACTGGTTTATTGGTTGGAGAACATTTTCATGAGGCTTATAAAATACCTTTTAAAAATATTGCTGTTATTGCTGGGCCTTGTCATGCTGAGGAGGTCGCTTTGGAACGCTTATCTTACCTTACCATTTCATGTGCCGACGATGAAAAGGCTCAAGATATCGCTAACGCGCTTTCTAGTGACTATATAAAGACCAAAATTAGCGATGATATTATAGGTGTGGAGTATGCCGTAATGCTTAAAAATATTTATGCCATTGCCGCCGGAATTGCACATGGTTTGGGATACGGCGACAATTTTCAAAGTGTACTAATGAGTAATGGCATTAGGGAAATGAAACGCTTTATTAAAAAAATGCATAAAATGAAGCGTAACATAAATAATTCGGCTTACCTAGGTGATTTACTGGTTACTGGTTATTCTGTGTTTTCCAGAAACCGCATGTTTGGGAACATGATCGGCAAGGGTTATACGGTTAAATCGGCACAAATGGAGATGAGTATGATTGCAGAAGGCTATTATGCCACCAAAAGTGCTCACTTATTGAACCTAAAAAACAAAAAGAAAACGCGCTTACCCATAATAAATGCCGTGTACGACATTTTATACGAAGGAAAAGACCCTAAAAAAACATTTAAAAAACTAACGGAAAAATTGGATTAAAATATGGTAATCCGCTTACTAAGCACATGTTTATTAATTACACTAATAGTAGGCTGTACAACACCTAAACCGGATAGCTTACATATAACTGCACAACCAATAGACGCGACGGTTACGGGCGATATTCTAATAGGTCCATCGGTATTAAACGACCCCAATCGCTTTGTTTGGGGTGGCAGTGTGGTTAAAGGCAATGACGGGAAATACCATATGCTATACAGTACCTGGGAGTGTGGCGATTCTATTCCGGCGTTTAGTAACTCATGGGTACTGAATTCGAAAATAGCTTATGCGGTTTCAGACTTTCCCGATAGAGACTTCAAAATGCAAAAAGTTGTTCTTCAGGGACGCGCTTTAGCAGGGGATACATTGGCATGGGATGCTCAAATGGTGCATAACCCTCATATTAAAAATTTCAATGATAAATACTATCTATACTATATAGGATCAAAAGATCCAGGGATACAACCGAAAGGCTCTCCGGGGGCCGAACTAAACAAACGTAATCGGGTACAGCAAAACCAAAAAATTGGGGTTATTGTATTTGACAACTTCGAACAATTGCTTGCAGGCAATTTTAAACGCCCTAACACGCCCCTACTAGCTCCGAGAACGCGTGTTAAACCTAATAATATTATTAACCCTTCTCCCGAAGGCACTATTACGAAACCCGATAACATTATTGTTGTAAATCCTTCAGTAGTACAGCGCCCTTCAGACGGCAAATACCTACTATACTTTAAAGGGAACGTATATATCCCTTCATGGCGTGGTGTTCATGGTGTCGCTATTGGAGATAGACCAGATGGGCCTTTTACCTCATTGGACTCCTTTGTTTTTGACATAAAAATGGAAGATGGTTCCATCGCTTCGGCAGAAGATCCTTTTGTTTGGTATCATAAAACCCATGAAAAATTTTACGTGGTGTTTAAGGATTTTTCCGGGAGGATCACAGAGGGAGAACCGGGCTTAGCTATTTTAGAATCTCAAGATGGCATCGTATATACCAAACCTGTTGATCCGTTTTTTATGAAAAAAGAAGTCCTTCTTAAAAACGGAGATACCCTTAAAGTGAATCGGCTGGAGCGTCCGCAACTTTTGATCGGGAACGATGGCTCGCCAACGACTCTATACTGTGCATCGGCTCTGGTAAATGTAGGCAATCGTAAGGACGGTAGTTCGTTTAATGTGCAAATTCCGCTGGAAATCACCTCTACAAAGTAAACTACTTAGAAAAACAAGCTCAAAAGTGTTCAAAAAAATTACTTTACAAGAACTCCTTTGGATTTCATTAAGGGAATTGGTTGCAAGGCCTGAAGATTAATAGTATTCTTTCTAAATGTATAGGTTTTGTCGAACATTTTATTGCCTTCAAAAAAGGACACTTTAAAGGTATTGGTCAAAGCAAACAATTCTTCTTGCATCAACTCAATTTTAGCATAACTTTTTGCTGGCAATTTATCCAATCTTTTCCTAAAAATTGAAGTGGTCTTAGATTCAGAATACCCACTGGTAACAATAAGTACCATTTCTAAATCTACGGCTTTATCATTAACAATATATGCATTCCAATCTTGGGTTTTGTATATATCGTTATACTCCTTTACCACAGCTATATAAACGTTTTCTACTTTAGGAATTTCAATATCTTTTTTCACTTTTAGATTTTATAGTTCTTATGTTAATGGATTTCAAGGCAACTGCCAAATACCCATTAAGAAATACTAATTAAAGTGCAGATTTGAACTGCTCTAAGAAACGCACATCGTTTTCACTTAACAACCTGATATCGCTTATTTGGTGAAGTAATAATGCAATACGGTCTATTCCCATACCAAATGCAAAACCTGAGTACTCTTTGGAGTCAATGCCACAATTTTCAAGGACATTAGGGTCTACCATACCACATCCCATAATTTCCAGCCAACCAGTTCCCTTGGTCATTTTATAATCTGTCTCAGTTTCTAATCCCCAATATACATCTACCTCAGCACTTGGTTCTGTAAACGGGAAATACGAAGGTCTTAAGCGAATCTTAGATTTTCCAAACATCTCGGTTGTAAAATATTGCAGTGTTTGTTTTAAATCTGCGAAACTCACGTTCTTATCTATGTAAAGCCCTTCAACTTGGTGAAAAAAACAGTGCGAGCGAGCCGAAATGGCTTCGTTTCTATAAACACGTCCTGGAGATATGGTACGTATTGGTGGTTTATTATTTTCCATATAACGCACTTGCACCGAACTGGTATGTGTACGCAATAAAATATCTGGATTAGTTTGGATAAAGAAGGTATCCTGCATGTCACGTGCTGGATGGTATTCTGGCAAATTCAAGGCTGTAAAATTATGCCAGTCGTCTTCTATTTCCGGACCTTCACTAACATTGAATCCTATACGCGAAAAAATATCGATTATTTGGTTCTTAACAATAGATATAGGATGCCTCGCTCCTAGTTGTATTGGCGCTCCTGGTCGTGACAAATCGCCATAGACCCCTTTTACTTCTTCTTTATTCTCTAGCTCTTCCTTAAGGGCATTTACTTTCTCTTCTGCTGTTTTTTTTAGTTTATTAACGATTTGCCCAAACTCTTTCTTTTGATCGTTGGCAACATTTTTAAACTCAGCAAAAAAATCATTCAACAATCCTTTCTTCCCTAAATACTTGATGCGGAATGCTTCTACTTCTTCTTTAGACTGTGTTGTAAAGGTTTCAGCCTCAGCAATCAATTCTTTTATCTTATCTATCATAATCTCCTTAAAATGATGGCAAATTTACTATTTTTTATGCAACTGTATCAATTGGCTTGGGAGAATAACTTATAAATATCAAAATTAGTTTACACTCCCGATAAATGAGCTGATTTAAGCTAATTTATATTTCGATGTTCTTATAAAACTAATCAATAAACTCTGTTTCTAAAAAGTAATTGACTATGGCTTCCTTCATCAAAACGCTTTGTTCTCCTGCTTTAAGAAAGGGCAGTTTTTCTTTAGCTGTATAATGTGGCCAGCCTTCATCGTCTACATAATCCAACTCATAATAGCCATAGGGCACCAATAATTTACAGATAGCAATATGCATTAAATCCAACTTTTGGTCTTTTTTAAAACTTCTGTCCAATTGCCCAAGTTCCTGTACTCCTATTAAATAAATAATAGCATCTAGGTCTAAGGTATCTCCATCGGCAAATTGATTAGAAAGTTTTTCGACAACCAATTCCCAACGTTCTTTTAATTGTATATCTCTGGACATTTTTATGTAACAAGCTAAGTTATTAAATGGCAAAGTTAACTTATATTTGATAAATTTCTGTGTAACATGAGCATAATTGATATTGTTTTAGGGGCTTTACTTTTATTTGGATTAGTACGTGGTTTTATGAAAGGTCTTTTTGTTGAAGTCGCCTCTCTTGTAGCTTTGATAGCTGGTGTTTATGGGGCCATTCATTTTAGTAATTTTGCTGCGGATTTTTTACAAAACAATGTAGAGTGGAACAAGGAAACTATACATCTAGTAGCTTTTGCAATTACTTTTATAGGAATTGTTGTTGTTATAGCATTAGCAGGTAAAGCTTTAACGAAACTTGCTAATCTAGCAGCTCTGGGCATTATTAACAAATTGCTTGGGGGTATTTTTGGTGCTTTAAAAATTGGCTTGGTTTTAAGTGTAATTTTAATTGTTTTCGACCGAATGAACAATACGATCCCGTTTACAGAAAGCAAAGACCTTGAAGGTTCTGTATTGTACGAACCGGTAAAGTCGTTGGTACCACTTGTTTTTCCGACTATCCTGCAAACAGAAACAGACAACGAAACGCAAACTGAAAGTGATGCCTAAACGGCAGGGATTGACTTTTGCTAATTGTTGCAACAATTTTGTGCTTCGACAAACTCGATTAATCGAAAACGAACTAAGTCTACACTAAGCAAAGTGGTGGTGAGAAATCTCATGATGATGGGTTGTCCCGCATACTTCGTAAGAATGGCAAAGAGATTCTTCACTTCACTTCGTTACGTCCAGAATGACATAGTCTGCACAACAAGACCAGTCAATATCTTGAAAATAGAAGTAGACTATGTGGGATTCTGAAGGGGTCTTGTATCGAAATAAAGATGTTTTATATAATAGATACCTTGTAGACATGCTTGATAGTTTACTTTTATACAAGGTTTATATGAAGTCAACATGGCTTTAACTGCTCTTAGATACGGGTGAACTACGGGTGAACCTCGACTGGGATATTCATTTATTTGCTTTTAGCCATAGGGCAGTTATGTACAAAAAGTGGATGTTTTACTGGATGGTAAGCAAATTCCTTGTAAATAACGACCTCAATATAAAGGTATTTGGTAACCTTACCGCTAGTTATTCAAGTATTTCAATTATCATGACAAAAACAAAAAAACCTTGTCTCAATTCCGAAATACATCGATAGAAACAAGGTTATATAAATTGATTAATAGCGTGACAAATATAGTCATATTTTTATTACATGCTATAGTTTACACCCTATTTATGTAAATAATGAAGTACTTTTTTAACTGTATTTAACTTTTCTTAATATCCTCATCGTTTCTTTATAAATACTGTAAATTTCTAGACTATATCCTTTTAAATAAGGTTTTGCTTCATTTAGCTTATCGATTGCTTCATGAAATTGATTGAAATAGCAAATCAAATAAGTAGCAGGTAAATTTTTTAAATCCAAAGCTTCGCCCTTCGTTAGAGTTCTTCCTTTTTTTAGCTTTTCCAAAATACTGTTATTTGAATTGTAAATATGATGGAGTGTTTTTTTATCAAACTGAGGCGGTTCAAATAACAAGGTTGTATCTATATGGTAACTAGCGTTATCTTCAAAATGAATAACCGTTTCTTCTAAAGGATAAAACTTATAGGTATTTTGGAGTCCGAGATTAACGTACTCAATAATTTTAAAACTATCATTATCGTAAGCAATGGCTACTTCGTCCAACGCAGAAAAGAACAACCGTACTTGCTCGTTAATAAGCTCTATATCTACCCTCGAAAAAAACACTTCGTCTTTTACTGTCTTTTTTTGCCCTGCCCAACACATAACGAAATACTCTTTAAAAACCTTATATTGGGGATTGTAATCCTTTCGTTTATTTAAAAAATGAAAAACGCCGTCTAGGGTATGCTCAATATTATTTTGAGCATTGTTTTCAATGGCTTGGACAATCTCAGAATTAATATCCTTAATTTCTATATCGAATACTTTAGGCATGCTTATACTACCATCTCTAAAAAACACAGCTCCTCCATAGTATTTCCATATATTCTTTCGTAATGAAGTGATCTCATTATTAGGTCTAATGGTGACCAAGCCCACAACCTTATCGTCTGGTAAATGGGGAAAAGGAATGTTTTCGTATTGTACTACAGGGGGATTGGTTAAATAGGCATTGATGAGGTTTTGTATTTTGCTATCATCAAAAAAATCGACGCCAATAATACTGTTATCTTCATCTTCGACACCAATAACGATATATGAATTGTTTTTGGGGTTGCTATTTGAAAGCGCACATATATGCTTTAAGAACTTAGCTTTTCCTTCTTTTTGTCCAATATCGATTTTTCGCTTTTTGTCATAAAAACTATTTTCGTCATTGTGAGCCAAGAGGTGTTTTATAAGTAGGCGTTTGTTAATCATACATCTTTACTTTGTAAATACGAATCTAATTTAAAGATTTTTTTACCACAGTAGAACTGGCCTGTGCTGTTGGGAGCACTAATAAATCTGCAATATTAACATGTGGCGGACGTGATATAGCAAAATAAATAATCTCGGCAATATCTTCTGCCTGTAGTGCATCGTATCCTTTATATACATTATCTGCCAAGCTTTTATCTCCTTTAAAGCGGACTTTAGAGAATTCTGTCTCGACCAAACCAGGGTTTATAACGCCTACTTTTATTCCAAAGGGGTTTAAATCGATACGCATACCTTCGGTAATTGCCAAAACAGCATGTTTACTACCGCAATATACATTTCCTTTTGGATAGGTTTCTTTCCCTGCCAGGGAACCAATATTGATTATGTGCCCAGATTGACGTTCTATCATTAACGGAATAACCGCTTTACTAACGTAAAGCAATCCTTTTACATTAATATCGATCATCGCATCCCAGTCTTCTATACTGCCTGATTGTATAGGATCGAGGCCGTGTGCATTTCCTGCATTATTTATAAGAATGTCTATATTTTTAAAATGGGAAGGAAGCGATGTTATTGCATTAAAAACCTCATTTTTATCGCGCACATCAAAGTGTAAGATATGAACTTTTACTCCTTTCAAATCTTTCTTGATGGCCTCTAAGCGTTCTTTCCTCCTGCCACATAGTATTAGGTTAATACCATTTGCTGCGAAAATGTATGCAGTGGCCTGTCCGATGCCACTGGTTGCTCCAGTAATAAGGGCTGTTTTATTCATGTATTTATATTTATTGCTCTCTCGAAAATGTTACCTTAAGGCTATCTAAACAAGCATATTGATTGTATTGTTTTAGTTTTTTTAGCTTAAAAGACAATCCATTTATCGATCGTTTTAGCATTGGGCTACAGTTTATATGCCTTTTTATGTAATTCACGTATAAAAATACTTAAATCGTCTATAATATTGTATAATTGTCTATTAATTCTAGGTTGCCTGTAACTATCAATTTAGGGCATCTTTAGCAAAAAAGCATACAGTTCTATTACAAACCGCTTATTAAGCTATGGCAAATTAAATTGTATTTTATAACATTTTAGATATCAATTATTTGCCTTTACCTACACATTAAGATTGGGGCATTTATAATCCAAATCCTAAAAGACACCGTATATACTACTGTATTAAAATTTTTAAAAATAGAATGACTATGAAAACATTAAAAAGATTAAAACTAATTGCTTTTTCATTATTGTTGATTTCATTTTTTGGTTGTAATGATTCTGAATCGGGCAGTGTTGGTAAAGAAGCTCCAAGGATCTCCGTAAGGCTTGTAGACGCGCCTGGGGATTTTGAAGCCGTAAATGTTGAGATTGTAGATGTTATGATTAAAATGGATGATGATAGTGAAGATGATAATGGGTGGATATCTCTTGAAGCAAACAATGAAATCGTTAACCTGTTAGACTTTACGGGTGGGTTTAGCAAGGTGCTTGTAGAGCGTTTCCCAATTCCAGCAGGAACATTATCCCAAATGCGATTGGTTTTAGGTAATGGCAATACCATTGTTATAAAAAATGATAACGATGAGGATGAAACATTCGATTTAAAAACACCTAGCGCACAACAATCGGGCTTAAAACTTAAGGTTGATGCTCTTATCGAAGAAGGTTTTACTTATGATTTTATTTTAGATTTTGATGTTGAAAAATCTATTGTAATGGCAGGGAACTCTGGTAATATTATTTTAAAACCGGTATTATATGTTAGTGCTGAAGCGAGTTCGGGTATAATTGAAGGAACTGTAACAACAGCAACAGAAGAAGTTATACCGTCTATGGTTTCTGTTTTGGTTGACGACATGGAAACTCCAGAAACCGACGACGACTTTATTATTTCGGCTTACACAGACGAGACTGGCGCTTTTGCTTTATGGGGTGTACCTGCTGGAACTTACGAGGTTGTTGCAACTCCCATTGACGAAACGTCTGATTATGGTAGTGGAAGTGCTATGGACATAACAGTTGTTAATGGTGAAATCACAACGATTGCCGACCCAATTGAATTACAGTTAAAACCGGGATCAATTAGCGGCGATGTTACTAATGACATTGTGGTTACTGTAACCGTAAAAGATGGAGACGATGCTGTAATAGCTACGCAAGATTCAAACGAGGCTGGAGAATTTTTGTTAGAAAATATTCCTGCAGGAACTTATACCGTAACCATTAGTGCTACCGGATATGTTTCACATGATGTTATAAATGTAATTGTAGAAGTAAATGCCGAAACCGTATTGGAAGCCGTTTCTTTGGTTGAAGACTAAACCACTATGGACTGAAAGTCCATAGGTTTGTTACACGAGGGACTAAAGTCCCTCTTTTTACTCT